>NZ_JBXBAV010000107.1:0-8087 GCF_056783245.1 Flavobacterium sp. TC780
TACGTATTGCTAAGGTTAATACATGCTCCTGTTGTTAGGGAGGCAGCACCTAATTAACTCATTGTTTTACAGATTTCACATTCAATAAAGTTTAATTAATGGAAAAGATAAAGTCCAGCATTAAACTGGACTTTATCTAATATTCTAATCGATTCCGTTCGGACTGATCATCTAAATGTTTGGCATCCTGTTGTTATTGACTTCGGTTTTCTAATCCTATTTGATTAGTGATAGCATTGCGTATTATTTCTTTGGAGTTTTCGATTTTTTAAATGAAAAGGAACTTTCGAACTTCTCATTTAATACGATATAGGCATTGAACTTTTTCCCAGCTTTGCTTTGCATTCCTTTGATTAGAGAAGTAGTGCCTGAGCTCAGAAGACTTTCAATATCTGGAATACTTACCTCTACACCGCACACGTTCCGGAACTGTAACCAGCTACATGCTTCATCTGGACATTTAACAATTTTGTCCCTGATCATTAAATGCTGCTTTTTGCATTTTGGACAAATAAGATCAGGCAGATTGATTTTTGCGATGGGAGTCTGCAGCATTTCATGAGTGATCGTCGTTGCATATGTTTCTATTTTCTTTTGGAAAGTTCCCGCATCAGCTTGATTATTCTCGATTTTATGTAATGCTATTTCCCACTCAGCAGTCATTGATACATCGGCAATCTTTTTATCTTTTACCAGTTCGTACACCTGCAATCCTTTTTCGGTGGGTATAAGGCATTTCTTTTCCCTTTTGATATAATTACGGGCAAAGAGGGTCTCCATAATAGCAGCTCTTGTGGCAGGGGTACCAATGCCTATGCTTTGTATTGCTCTGCGCTCTTCTTTGTTTTCGATTTGCTTTCCGGCGGTTTCCATTGCCGATAAAAGACCTGCTTCGGTATAGAGTACAGGTGGCCTAGTCTTGTTTTCCAAAATAATGGCATTTTTTATTTTGAGTTCATTATCCTTTTTTAGTTCCGGTAATTCCTGTAAAGGCTCGGTAGTATCATCGGAGAAACTTCCTTTGATAAGACGCCAGCCCGATTCTAGTATTTTGCAGCCTTTCGAGCAAAATCATGATGCAGCGCCTGTAATGTAATATCAGTTATCTCTTTGGTACAGGCCCCGGAAATTGCTTCAAGTAGTCGAAGTGCTATCATATTGTAAATGGCATTTTCTTTTGCCGATAATGCCGAGGGAATTTTCTCTGTAATTAACAGACCGTGATGATCAGTAACACGCAGGTCATTAACGATTCGTTTATTAAAACACCCCCATTTCACATTGGCTGCGGCTTGTTTCCAGGTCCTCGTATTCTGCAAAACCCTTACTAGGTTAGGTATTTCTCTCCAGATATCTTCAGCAACGTATTTGCTTCCGGTACCTGGATAAGTAATAAATTTCTTTTCATAGAGGCTTTGGGCAATGTTAAGAGTTTCTTGAGCCGAAAAGTTTAGTTTTTTGTTCGCTTCTTTCTGCAAGCCTGTAAGGTCAAACAGTAAAGGAGGTTCTTCTGTAAGCTTTTTGGTTTCTACAGATGTACAATAACAGTATTCCCGTTTCTTTCGATGGACTTCAAGGCAATTTCTGCTTCCTTTTTGTTGTACCATTTGTTTTTGGAAAGACTTTTAAAGGAAATGAATTCTTTGGTATGGGTTAACTGTATTTGCCAGTATGGCTGGATAGGAAAGTTTTTGTTTTCTAGATATCGTTTGCATATCAGTGCTAGTGTGGGGGTCTGTACTCTTCCCAGTGAATAAACACCCTCGCCTGCGGCAATAGAGAGGGCCTGTGAAGCATTGATGCCTATGAGCCAGTCGGCGCGGCTTCTGGCTTGTGCGGCCAGATATAATCCGTTAAATTCGCTTCCGGGTTTCAGGTTTTCAAAGCCTTGTTTGATAGCTTTTTCGGTAAGCGAGCTTATCCATAGTCGTTCAAAGGGCTTGCTGCATTTCAGATATTCGTAAATGTAACGAAAATGAGTTCGCCTTCACGACCCGCATCGGTGGCTACGATAATCTATTGACTATGACTAAAAGGTCTTCAATGATTTTGAGTTGCTTTAATGCACTCAAATCGACAATATAAGCCATTATCTTTTTTGACTTTTCGTACAGTCAATAAAAAAGGGTCGGGTAGTATGGGAAGGGAGGCTTTCTGAAATCCAGAAATGCCGTAATCTTCCGGCATACCCAATCCAATAAATGTCCCAATGCCCAGGTAACAAAATAGCCGTTACCTGTCAGGTAGCCATCCCTTTTTCTCGGATGCTCCCAACAAGCCGGCTATTTCCCTTGCTACGCTTGGTTTTTCTGCAATTATTAGTTTTCATAAAAATTACATTTTACGTCCTTTGGATTTGGCAGGTGCTTCGGTGCTTCTTGTTATCGTGTTGATTTCTGTTGTTAGGATTGGTTTGACCGGATTTCAAGGGCTCTTTGATATTCTTGGTAGCCTCATTGGTTTTTCCTTCTGAATTGACTGCTGACTGCGTTTTATGTGCTTCAGTAGGTTTTGCTTGTTCCTTAATTTTGTCCGGGTTCTGCGAAAGAAAAATCAGTTTTATTGGTTTGCTTATTAAAGTGATATAACCATTATATTCCTTTCCTTTCTTATCAACAAGCCACTTACATAAACAGTCTGCCCATCTTTGAGCTTTTGGTATTGTGCTTTATCGAGCTCCTTTCCTCTGAAATTTTCGGGGCTTCCTGCGGTGGGTTTTGCTATTGCCCTGTGTTTATTTGTTGGTGTTGGTCTTGTCGAACAGGAATTCTACAAAACGTTTATCGGCATTGAATTGTACGTGGCATCGAACGATTCCTTTCTTAGAAATCATGCCTTCAAGGAAAGTGCTTTCCCTCGATTAAGGTTTGCTTTTGCTCTTCGTTGAGTTTTACACCTTTGATCTCGTCAGGAATTTTGATAAACTCGTGCGTAATGCTACCAGTTCATTAGTAAGCCTGTCCAGACTGATAATGGAGGGACATTATTTCGTCTGGTTTTTGGGTTAACCAGATCCACGACACGCCCCATATTACCTGTTTCGGTAAGATTATCTTTATCGGCTTGACTAAGCTATGCCCGAAGAAGGGATAATTTAAGTTAGGTCCTTTGCGGATTCCGTGAATGGCAACCACAACTTGGCCGTCCTCATTGAGTTGAAGGGATAATCGGGCGTCCATACGGGTAATGGCTGTTCCCAGGTTAAGACTTATAGGTACAAGCTCATTTGTTTTATAACCTTTGAGCATTGGGTCAAGCAGGTTCATTTTTTCAAGTTTCTCTTTACTAAGCCCAAGATGGTTCATGGTTTCCCAATCAATCTGTTCCGGTTTGTATTTGTATTCACTTGTATCCGGATTGGTCTGCGTTGTTTCCATATTATTTTTATTTTCTTGTTTATGATTATTTTGCGTTTCTTCTTTTACCTCGTATTGTTTCATTAATTGCTTGCCTTCAGGGGTTGGATTGTCTACATGTTTTTGCATTTCTTTTGCAGTATCTATAGTTAATAGTGCAGGAATTTTAAAGAATGAGAAATTGGTAGGGTTCTTCAACTGGCTGAAAAAATTAGAAAAGAAGTTGGAAAACAAATCCCCTTGTTTATCTACCCGCATAAATTGATTTTGATTTTTTTTGGTGGGATCAACAGTTTCCAGATTACCATTTTCATCAATGCCTTTTACCGCTTGAATTTTCTTTTTCTCTTTATCGAATACCAGCAGTATATCCGATAATTCTTCAGGAGATTTTAGTTTATTTACAGTTTGTTCGCTCATAGTCTGATAATTTTTAGATTCATTTCCAAAATTAAAAGATGCTATCACCAGTGAATAAGAGCTGGAATCCTTTGGCATTATTTTTCACTCGATTGCCTATGTTTTGGGTATTCTGGTATTAAAACTGTCTCGGATAAACTGGTGAACGTCCGATAACTTATAATATATTTTTCCGCTAATGGTATAGTAAGGAAGTTTACCCGAGGAGCGGTATCGCTGTAGGGAACGTGTACTTATCTTTAGCATTTGTAGAAGATCTTGATTGTCTAAAAGTTCTTCTCCATCAACATTTCCTCGCTTTTTCTCAAGTCCATTGATATGTTCACTCATAAGATCGAAACGCTCGAGTATTCGTTCCATCCAGGATAGAAATTCCATTCTGTCTATGTTCATAATCCCTTCTTTTACGTTAGTATTAATTATTAACTGTAGCTGCATCAGGCAGTTTAGTAACGCAAAGTTGATCATCAGTGGAATTTTTTATTGCCAAGGTCTACCCATGTAAAAGGGTGATTTAAGAATGTTTTAACAATTTGGATTACGAATTAAAAGTCTTGCATTTATTGACTTGAGTGGAGTTGTAATATAAATTTTCGGGTAGGATGTTAGTGTTGCCAATGGGTATCGATTAAAAGGCAGCAGAAGTTCCTTTAGAGTTCTTTTTCCATGTGTTGTTTAAGGGAGTTCTTGAGCTGATCTAAGAAAATACTTTTGCTATCGGTTCTGTCTTTCATCCGATGGTAGGCATGATGAACATCGCCGAGTTGAATCCTGAACAACAGTTGGAAGACCATGCTTATTTTTCGAATTCCAGCTTTTCCATGAGAAATACTTCCTGAGGCATGAAGTGCATAGATGAGTTCAATAAGAGCGTTTTTAGAATCTGTCCAAAAAAAATCTCTGGAACTGCCTTTGCCGTCAGGAAAAAGGATTATTTCCTCTTTATCGGGTTCTGTTTTGCTAAGAAGGTAGTTGTAAAGCAATTCGTTAGCGATGATACGGGACACTTTGTAATCGTAATAGGTGGAGAACTGTGGGTCTATTTCAAAGACAAAACTATTCACTCCCTCATGGAGGTCAATTTTTCCAAGACGGAAAAAATGGTGATCCCATTCGGTTCTGCCTGTACGATAGTAGCGGTAGAATTCGGTGTGATAAAATTGGTCCTTGAATTCCTGTTTTAATAGGTTGAGCTCAGTGGAGTAGTGCTTGTGATGCATCTTACCGCTTATGACTGGGCAGGAAGCCTCAATTCGAAAAATCTTGTTATAGTAGATGAGTTTTCCTAGTATTTGAGGTTTGACGGTTTTAAAAAATGTAATCTCTTCATTTTCATCGGAAAATCCATTTTCTAAGACATTTTTTTTTACCGTTGAAAGCAGGTTTTGAAGAACGGTAGTCATCTGGTATGATTTTTCGATTATTTGTTCAGGATCTAAGCTGAATTCCTGTTCTGCTTTACGAATAACGCGAAGGGCGTTCTCACATGTAGATCTAATCATGGCACAATAATTTAGATTTTTATGGACAAGGATAAGCGTAGACATTTCTGTCCAGAGTATGGGATGACTTTTTATTAAGAATTTAGGAGGGCCTTATTTTATCAGCGCCCATTGCTATTTTCATTCTGCAGTGTCTGCAGAACCTCCATAGCATAGTTGTCTCTTGCCTGCACATAAGCGACCTTCGGTAGTACGGTAGCTCCCAGTTTTTTCTTCTCAAATGTAGCGGATATACCGAAATCGATTCTTGGAAATTGGAGTTCGGCAGCTCTTTTTATGGTTTGGTACAGTAGCTGTCTGTACAGCTCGAAGCCTTCGCTATTCACATAGTCCATGCCGATGAGTTCAGGTACATAAGTGTGGCTTGAATTTTTGTAACAGAACATGATGCCTACGAAATGGTGTTCATCGGTATCTTTGAGCGTTAGGATTAGAAACTCCCAGTGTGGGCATGTATTCATGTTTTCAAATACTTCTTTAGAATCTTGAAAAGTATTGATGGCAAGATTGCGATCCTTGACGTTGCAGTAAAGCTGGTAAGCCCTGTCTAGTTCTGGGCTATTTAAATTTTCTTTTATTTTGACCTCATAGTATTTTCGTAGGGTAGTATTTCCTGATTGAAATGCCTGCGGGAGCGGGAGGAAAGTAAGGAACCATAATTTTCAAGTTCATGCCATTTTATATTTTGTAGGACACAGGCCTCGGGTATGTCGGTTCTGAAGTATCCTTGGTCTCAAATCATCTGGTCCCGGCGAAATCGAGGTTTAAAATCACGTAAAACAAGCATATCAGCAGCTAAGGACTCGTAGGTTTCTTCAATGGTACGCAGGAGCAATTGTATCGCTTGATCAGCTAAAGGATGGCTCTGGTTCATATAATAATGCAAGCCTTCGGTAAATAAGGATCCCATGCTGAGTACTTTTGAAGTCATGTGCAAGGGATCACTTTTTCGGACTTCTTCAAGCTGTTTGGACACCGATTCAGTAGAAAGCATATCATCCTTCCAAAGACCAAAGGTGAAAAAGGTCATTAATACGATGTTCCTGTTCTGATCACGGATGGTGTAAGTAATAGAATCCCATTTATTGGTTGGATCGGGATGATTGGAAAAGGTACGTTCTAAATACTGCATTCCCTCCCAGTCCAAGACCGTATGGTTTCCCATACAGTGGTTCCATTCTTGCTTGTCTATATTTTCGATTGTTCATATTTTCTTCTAGGTGTATTCCCTCTCTTAGGTTTTTTTCGACTGGTGTTTTTGTTATCTTGGAACTCATGTTGAACGCTTTTCTTATTTTGTCTTCATTGCTGCCTGTTTCCTCTACTGCCTTTTGGAAATGGTACTCCATTGCTTGAGACAATGCTGAGATGTCTGACAACTGGTTGTGAGCCGAAAGTGTTATTCGAATACCTTGTTTTTTATGGGAACTGCAGGATATATCCCCAAATTAAGGTAAAAGCCTTCCCTGAAAAGACGTTTCGTGAAGTTAAAGGCAGTTACTGGAGCGCCCATGGCTAGAAAGAAAACAGGAGAGTCATTCTCAGAGACAATAGGTAAACTATTTGTAGAGAGCTGATGGCTAAAGTGAGCGATTTTATCGGCAAGACAGGACTGTAGTTGTTCTATTTCTGGTGATAAATGTATGTCACAAGAGGCAATTGCTGCAGCTACCGAAGCGGGCTCTAGTTGCGCCGAGAAGGTAAGAGGACCTCCAAAGGTCTTTATCTTCTCGCGAATCTTCTCGTCGCTGGAAAAGAAAGTGGCACCACTGGCTCCGAATGTTTTGCTAAGGGTGCTGGTGACTGTTACATTCTCTGGAAGGTCACCAATAGTGTCAAAAATGAAACCTCTCCCATTTTTTCCCCTCCAGCTCATGCCATGCACATCATCAAAATAAAGATGGAATTGCGAATATTTTTTAGTAAGATTGAGAAGTTCTTGTACGGGGGCATAATCACCATACATGGAATAAACACCGTCAGCCATGTACCATATTTTACCTGTCCTGTTGCAATGAAGGCGTATTTTGTCTTCCAACATTTCAAGATTATTGTGACGTACCATCTCCACAGGTATTCCTCGTAGTTTAAGGAACTGACAGGCATTTTGGACACTCCAATGGACCTGATGATCCATGATTACGGTATCTTCGTCTCTAATGAGAGTGGGTATGACGGCCATATGACCCAGCGTACTGTTTTTAGTAATGATAGGTGGAACAGCGTACATTTTTTCAATTTTGCTTTCCAGCTCTGCATAAAGTGGATGCGAGAGATACGTTTTGGACAGAGGGAACTGGGTTCCAAAATTTTTTATGGCAGCGATAGCGTGGCCTCTTTTTAGCCGCTCATCTTGCTCGAGTCCTAGATATCCTGTGGTTCCAAAATGAAGATGTTGTTTGCCTTTGATTATAATAGTCCTTCCATTGAGGGCATCACCTTCTGCATACAGATGGAGAATTCCCTCTTTTTTTGCTCCTGAAAACACTAAGCTGACCGTATCTATGAAATTGTTGTGCTTTATTTTTGCCATTTTTATTTCTTTTGGTTAATATTGTTTTTTAACTTACTGAAAAAATACTGCTAAAATTCTTTATAAAAAATGAAAGTATTTTTGTCCTTAGCGGTTTTACTCCCGAAAAAACAAGTTAAATTCCCGATTTGACAAGAAAAAGTGCTTTTTTGCATAAAATAATCCCTAATTGACAATTAATATCCAGTCAATTGTTTATCTTTTTAGGTGCTGCCTCCCTAACAACAGGAGCATGTATTAACCTTAGCAATACGTAACTGAACCAAGAAACAGGCA
>NZ_JBXBAV010000108.1:0-19904 GCF_056783245.1 Flavobacterium sp. TC780
AAGGTTAATACGATACTGCTGTTGTTAGGGAGGCAGCACCTGCTGTATCCTAATGGGCAATGCCCGCCATCGTTCATCCAGCCTATGAAACCAATTGTCCATATTTGCTCTTAATTTTTTCATACTTCTCATTTTTTAAGCCGTTACATTCTAAATCCTCTTTTTCGGGAAGAAAGCTGTTCATTAAGTTTTTCGGACACTTGGTCAATAGCTTCTTCCAGTGTAGGAACTAACCTCGTGGTAAGATTTGTCAGTTCAGATTTTTTCAGTGAATGTCCATACTGGTCGGTTCTTTCAATATTCATTTTTTCTACATCGAAAAGACCGTCTTCATGCTTTACCCACATATAACACTCAACCTTTGGCTTATCCTCACCATTCCATTGCAGGTAAGTTTTCAGCATCAGGATGTTGTGTAGCCTTGGTTTATCCATTCCTTTATCACAAGCTTCCAAAAACCTGCTGATGCTGTCTTTTATTTTGTCTCCATAGGAGGCTTGTGTTTGGAAGTAGCCATCGTAACCCTTATCGATTATGGCTTTTGTGAATGTGTCTAAATCGAGTAACTGTTTCATAATCTTGATTTTTAGCGTTCGATGATCTCTATATCCTTGTTTTCTAGTACTGCAAACTTTTCAATATTAAAACCTTGCGGATTGTTGTCTGAACGAACGGAGTTTACGAGATAACAGGAACTAATAAGGCTGCGTTTTGTCACATTGCTCGAACGGATGATAAACTGTTTGGCATAGGTACGGGCGGTGTAGGGATAGGTCTCGAAGTTGCAGGACACACTATCTATTTCGATGCGCTGCTGCACATTACCCGATATAATACGGTTGTAATACCCTTTTTCCGAAAGGTCCTTATAATAATCAAAGGCACTTTTATCAGCAAGATTGAAAGCCCTTTTCATATTGCTCTCAATGGCATTTTTGTCGGGGGCGAGCGTAAAAAACAGTTCGTGAAAACGTCTGACGTGTTCCCGTGCTTCTACCGGACGGTTGATCGATGCATCCTGCGCGAGTGCCAGCATGAGTGATTTGCCATTGTCCAATACATAGATTTTCTGCCGTTGCTGTTCTGCAAAACGGTAGGAATGCCATACGGCATATCCTGTGACACCTGCACAGAGCACGGCAAACACAATGGCATACAAGCGTATCTGGCTGAAACTATTTTCGATATTTCTTAGCGTTTTAAATTCCATTTTCTTCTGTGATTAATTATTTTTGTTTATCAGCCTGCCACCGATATTTCCTACTGCGGAACCCGTTCCGGCTCCGGCAATATTTCCGGTTTTCATCGCCGTTTGGTTAACATTACGGGCAAAGTTGTTTGCTCCTCCTGCCTGAATAATCCAGCCTGTTACCGTCGGAATGGTGAAGTAGCCCACAATACCTATAATCATAAAGATTATATAAACGGTGTTTGAAGTATCAGGGATGAATGTCGGATCGGCAAGCATTTCAATGTCCCTCTCAATAATCAGGGATTGTATTTTAGCTAGCATCGAGCTGAACAAATCTGCTACCGGAAGCCATAAATACACACTAACGTATCGGGAAAGCCACTGTGTGAGTGTGGACTGAAATCCATCCCAGACTGATATGGCAAAGGCTATCGGACCGAGTATGGAAAGGACAATCAGAAAAAAGGTCCGAATAGTGTCAATGACAAGTGCCGCGGCCTGAAAGAGTATTTCCAGCAGATTGCGAAACCATTCCTTTATGGCTTTCTCTATCTTATAAGCTTCTCTGTCCATATACATTCCTGCCATTGTGCCTACATCGGCGGGCGACCAGCCCAATTCATCGAGTTTTTTGTCAAACTCTTCATTCGACACCATATAAGCAGTTTCCGGATTACGGATCATTGCTTCGTGGTCGAGCTGGTCTTTTTTTAACTGTAACTCGTTCAGGTCAAGTACCTGGTCTTCGAGGATGGAGTGGGTTCCTGTAACCACAGGGCTTAAACCGAATTGATACTTCCCAATACCATTGTCGGGAAAAACATAATACACAGTCCCAAGGCAAACGGACGCAGGAGCGGAAACACATCGATTGGTTCGGCCCGGCTGAGAGCCTGCCAAACCTTTAGTGCCACATAGAATAAAGCACCCAGCCCGGCAAGACCTTTGGCCACTGCCGCCATATCGGCGGACAGCGGGAGCATCTCATCATACAAGGAGCGAAGGACATGGTGAAGGTTATTAAATTCCATGGCTTACCAATATTTTTGATTTGAAGTTCCATAGAGTTCAAGCACTCTTTTGGTATTGTTCTGCTTCTTTGCCCTTAGAATGCTTACCGAAATATTCTTATTGGTATAGTAGCGCACAAGGCTGTGGTATTCTTTGACTTCTTTGTACACACGATCAATAATATCCATACGCTCTTTGTCATTCAGGGACAGGCTGGAGGAATTTACAATCTGTTTGAGTTCTTTCAGCAGCTCGGTACTCTCACCCAGAAGAGCCG
Source organism: Flavobacterium sp. TC780 (assembly GCF_056783245.1). NCBI lineage: Bacteria > Pseudomonadati > Bacteroidota > Flavobacteriia > Flavobacteriales > Flavobacteriaceae > Flavobacterium > Flavobacterium sp. TC780. The sequence continues at coordinate 2,481 of NZ_JBXBAV010000108.1, forward strand.
AATAGCCATTTGCAATAGCTGCCAATTCCTGGGCAGAAAAATTGGGGTCATTCATCATTTTGCCAAAATTCTTTACATACATTTCCGACACATCACCTACCAGCAGTACAGTCTGCTGTACTTTGCGTGCATCTTTGACCAGATTGTTTACCGACTGGAGTTTGTCGTAGTATTCTTTCCCCTGTTTATAGACCTTTTCTACTTCCTTGAAATTTTTTACGACATTGGACACCGTGTTAGAGGTTTGTACTATTTCATTGGCGCTGTTGAGAATACCCGAGGCCAGATTGGCCGGATCGGTTACTACAAATTGTGCTTTTACGGACGGTGCAGCGGCAAGGATAAGCGCCGTATACACCATAAATAGTGTTTTTTTCATTTTACTTAAATTTAAATTGTTAATTATTATTACTGATTTGCTTTCTCGCGCCTCTGCATAGCAATATGCTTGATGGCGAGCTCTACATTGCCGTCCAGTTCTGCCGCAAGCTGCATTACTTCCAGTTTTTCGGTTTCTTCGGTGGTATACGCGAGATATTCCTCGCCGGAAACTTCTGTAGCATATACCGCAGAGTGTGTTCCGCCAAGTCCAATCCATACTTCCTTGTAGAACCGTGAGGGATCGTTGTTCATATTGATGGAAAGTACCTGCGCTTTTTCCTTATCGGTCAGACCAAGCATTGCTTGTATATCATCAAACTTGTTCATGTACTTGCGTTGGTCCAGCAGGATCTTACAGTCACTATTATTGATGATACTTTCTTTTACAATGGGCGATTGGATGATATCATCCACTTCCTGCGTGACTACGATAGCTTCCCCAAAAAATTTACGAACAGTCTTGAAAAGATACTTTATGTAATTTGCCATTCCTTCCTTGGCGATGGCTTTCCAAGCCTCTTCAATCAGTATCAACTTACGGATACCTTTGAGCCTTCTCATCTTATTGATAAAGACTTCCATAATAATGATGGTCACGATTGGAAAGAGGATTTTATGATCTTTAATGGCATCAATCTCAAAAACGATGAAGCGTTTGGAGAGCAGGTCTAACTGCTTATCGGAATTGAGCAGATAGTCGTATTCGCCTCCTTTGTAGTAGGGTTCCAAAACATTAAGGAAATTGGCAATATCAAAGTCTTTTTCCCTTACCTGTTTTCCTTCCAGCACCTTGCGGTAATCACCATGAACATATTCGTAAAATCCATTGAATGAAGGATATGCCTCATTTTGTTTGATTCGTTCGATATAGCCGCTTACCGCATTGGACAATGCTACTTCTTCCGAACGGGTCGGCGGCTCGTCATCCCGTTTCCAGAGTGTCAGTATCAAAGTCTTGACACTTTCACGCTTCTCAATGTCGAACACACCATCATCGGTATAAAAAGGATTAAAAGCAATTGGATTGTCTTCCGTATAAGTAAAATACACGCCATCTTCACCTTTGGTTTTGCCTTTGATGAGTTCACATAGTCCCTGATAGGAATTACCGGTGTCGACCAGCAACACGTGTGCGCCCTGCTCGTAATATTGCCTTACCATATGGTTGGTGAAAAAAGATTTACCACTTCCCGATGGACCCAAAATAAATTTGTTTCGGTTGGTGATAATCCCACGCTTCATCGGCAAATCAGAAATATCCAGATGGATGGGCTTTCCTGTGAGCCTGTCTGCCATTTTGATACCGAAGGGCGATGGCGAATTGTGGTAGTTCGTTTCTTCTGTGAAAAAGCACAGCGCAGGCTCAATGAATGTGTAAAAACTTTCCTCGCCTGGAAAATCAGCTGCATTACCCGGCATTCCGGCCCAATACAGCGTAGCGGTATCGGTGGTATTGTGTCGCGGCTTGCATTCCATTAGCGCCAATGCACTACCGCTATCGTTCTTTAGCTGTTTGAGTTCCCCCGGATCATCCGACCATGCCATAATGTTGAAATGTGCCCTGATGGAAGAAAGACCGAATGAATGTGCTTCGTTAAGGTATTTTTCTATCCACTCTTTGTTGATCTGGTTGGCACGGCTATAACGAGCTAAAGAGTGCATATTTCTCGCTGATTTCTCAAACTTCTGAAGGCTCTCTTCGCTGTTATCCAAAAACAAGTATTGGTTGTAAATGTGATTGCAATTCAGCAAGAGTCCAACAGGTGCAGCAAATGACAAACGGCAATCGCTTCGGTCTGTAGAAAGTTTTTCATAACGGGTATCTGCCGAAACGGTTCCAGGCAGGTTGTCCGTATCAGATAAGGTATGCAGGCACAGCCTTTTGTTTCCGATACGAACCTCTTCAGCGCCCAATACAATATCCTGCATCGGTGTCGCTGCTTCTCTGGAAAGTGTTAGGTATTGTTCCAGTAATCCTTTCTTTTCATCTGTACCAACAATGTCTTCTTCGCTCAGGCGGTTCAGCGTGATAAGTCCGCTGTCGTTAATGATACGCTCAAACTGTGCGACGGCTTCCATAAAACGATGGATCGCTTCCTTGTCCCTGATTTCCTTTGGTATGAATGAACCTTTGCATAGCGAAGAGAAATTGCTTTGCATGCGCATCCTTTCCTTAGTGGTCTTGGTCAGGAACAAGTAGCAGTAATGATTCAGGAACGGACGCTCATTAAAATGACGCTGGTAGGATTTCGCCAAAAAACTTTGGTCATCCTTTGCCAAATCAGGGGCGTAGTTTTCCTTGATGTACCAATCCTGTTTATGGATTACCGTAAAATCAGGCAAAGTCTTGATGGCCTTATGCCAGGCAGAATGAATGGCTTCATATTCCGCAGATGCAACCGTAAAGAGTTCCGGCAAACGCACTTCAAAACAAGCCGTGATATCCGCATCTTTGGAAAGGATACAGTTGTTCTCTACTGCCAAGAGTGGAAATTTACTTTCCAGCGTTGTTGTCTTTGCTGTGTTTCTCATAAGGCATCGGGTTTAGAAGTGATTCTTAGGTAGCGATGTACAGGCTTGCGGCAAATGATGTAGCGGGGATGTCTTTTTTTCGCACCCACTTTCATGAGTCCGTGTTCTCCATACTTTTTGTTCAGGGAAAAGGTCTGCCATACGATTAGTGAAGCACCGCCAGCTCCCAGAAACAAACAGATATAAGAATTGACCCCAGCCATGTAAAGTATCATGACCAGGATAAGTGTCCCTAGAAGTCCGCCTGCGAAGATGAACAGGTATTGTGCTTTCAAACCTTTAAACTCGACCGTTCTTCCGATGCCTTTGTTGATATTGTAATTGTTCATATATCAGTTTTAAAGGAAGAAGGAACGCAAGATGGTAGCCGCTACGATCAGGAAGATACAGGCCCCAAACCAGCTTGCAGCGGTTTTGCTCGTATCGGGATCTCCGCTGCTGAATTTGTTGTACACTTTTACACCGCCGATAAGACCGACTACAGCCCCGATGGCATAGATAAGCTGTGTGGCGGGGTCGAAATAAGAAGTTACCATTTGGGTTGCTTCGTTGATGCCCGCCGTACCGTTTCCCTGTGCAAATGCTCCGAAACCTGTCAGCATTGCCACTGCTGCCAACAGGATTTTTTTTCTTTGTTTTTTCATGATTAAACCGAGTTAAATTTCTCATTTATACCTGCACCTTGCAGGTTATCGGGACAAATATCTTATGGAAATCAAGTCGTTGTAACAAATTGGCAGTCAGTGGAATTACTTGGCTATCAGTGGCATTATTTTGAGTGTTTGAGCATAAAAAAACGTCAAACATAAAATGTTTGACGTTTGAAAGTTTGGAATTACAGAATTATATTCTTCGGCCTTTATTTGTTTTGGCTGTATTAGATGTTTTTTTCTCAGTATCTTTTTCCTGCTTCTTTTCTACTTTGAGATTGCTTTTAATCAGATCAACAAGAAAAGTGTTTTTCCAAGGAACATTCTTTGCCGCAAACTGCAATTTTAAACCGTGCCGTACCAGACCGTGTCTAATCTCAAATCCATATTTTCTGTTCCAGCCAATTCTGTCAAGTAATCTTTCAGAGGGAAATCTGACTGCGATTAAATCTTTAGGAAGTTCTTTTATATTTAGGTAATCAGGTTCCTGAAATTCGTGTGTCTTGGGATTATAAGGAATGGTGTAGGTCCTTTTTTCTAAATCGTAGTATGTTTCTATATCCGAGAATACAATACCATTGGAAAGGAAATCGTCTTTTGGACGAAGCTTATCCATTCTAATATCAACATAAAAGGTATGTCCGGAGATATCCACAGTAGGTAGCATTCCTTTGTTTACCCGCAGATCAAAAGCCTGCTGATCTACCATAAGGCCAAAATCTGATTTATCCATTATCTCGTTCACAGGATAGTTGTATTTATTCGCCATGCCGATTGGATCTAGAATAATAAATTCAGGAATCCTGACCATTGTGCTTTCATTGTGAAACATCCCTGGAAGGTTTTTATTCTTAAGGTTGTATTCAAAAGTATAGCCATCGCCGACATCACGCATATCTTCAAACGGTATAACATTTTTATGATTGGCCTTTTCAATAAGCTCAAGTTTGTTTACATCTACTATAAAGTCGGTACCTTCAATAGTAATAACCGGCAGTTCTCTTTCCATCATACTTTATTTTTCGTTATAAAATAAAGGGGACTTATCTTTTCAGACAAAGTCCCCGATATCAAATTCACTTAAATCATTTTTCCGCAAAGTAGAAGAACCAAAATCAGTTTCAGAAAAAAGGCTGCTGTCCAATAGCTCGGCTATTTTTCGGGAAGCGTCCTCCATAGAATTCTCCAGCAGGATAAATAATTCGGTTCCCTGTATTTTCTGAACTATGAGCGCCGCTGTTTCCTTTTGGGACGGCTCCAATTTTTCCTTTTGCAGCAGCATCCCCACGGAGCTTAGTTCTTCAAAGGTAACCCCTTGAGCAAAACCGTTATTTCCACTGGATATTCTATACCTGTTCCATTCTTCTTCTTCCTCTTCCAAATCAGGCATATTTCCAAAAACGTCATCTAGTTCTTCCTGCGGAATTTGAATCCCAACGTTTTCATTTTCGTTACATTCAATCTCAAAATTATAGCGATTTATCTCTTGTTCCTGTATTTGGCTTTCATTGGTAGTATTTGGCACTGAAAAGCTTCTTAAGGGCTTGGGTTGCCCCATAATATCGGGCAGGTTCGGATTGACTTTTGCCTGAGACGACTTTTGCTTTGTCTTTTTCTTGATAAGAACTTTATCCTTTACCAGCAGGACAATAATTATCAACAGGCATATTACAATAATTGTTTCCATAATTAAAGAATTGGTTTGTTGCGTTCATTGAAATAAGCTGTGATTTCTTCCCCAAATTCCCTGAAGTGATGTTCCATAATGTTGTCAATATAGGAATAGAGCGTAATTTTTTCTTCCCGTGACAATTGGACAATGCGCAGCAGACGCTCATGGTACTCAGAACGCAGATATACAACTTTTCCGCTTCGTCCTGAGGGGAAGCGATTGACCATAAACAATTTTTGAAATTGTTCTTTACCTGTCTCTTGGATTTTAATTTTTATCTTCATGGCTAGTTTATAAAATAGGTTTGTATTTCTCATTAAAACTTTTTGTAATCTGTTCTCCAAATTCCTGAAAATGACATTCCAGTACATTATTCAGATAGGCATAAATCGCGAGCTTGTCCTCACCGATAACCTGAACGATCCGGGATAATTTTTCATGAAAATCAGGTTGTATATACACCGTTTTGCCATCTCGCGCATTGGTATGAGTCTTCTTAAAAAAAATGGCTTCATAATCGGCATCGGTTCCTCGTTTCATTCTTGTGCGCTCCTTTAGCAAAGACTTTTCCTGCAGCGGTGAAGTTTTGTGTTCTTCCAGCGGAGGCGTTAGTCCTTCCTTTTTAACGCCATCTGCCATTATATCCATCATAAGCGCCTCGTCGATCTCAGGAGTGATTTTTTTCTTATTATCTTTTTCCATAGCTTTATAATTGAACAATGTTTAAAAATTCTTCCATAAACTGATCTAACCGGCAGGCCTTCATCAAGTGTTTGTCCGGAGGCATTAAGGTGGAGCGGAAAACAGACTTTGTATCGAGTTCGCTTTCTTTTCGAAAGCGGGTGCTGTTCATGATGCTGCACTGCATAAGGCTAAATCCCAAATCATCGATAAGTTTGTTATAGATGTCATATAAAGGGGAGCGTTCCCTGCCATCTACCTGATTCCAGAAAAGATTAACACTTTTAATGGACGTTTCACCTTTTTTCATAATGATATCCCGCATCAACTGTGTAAAAACAAGGGTGCTTTCCATCACAAAACGATCAGCAGTAATTGGGGTAAAAATGTGATGCATCCCTGCCAGGGCATTCAAAATTCCAGGTGTATTTACCGTACCGGGAAGATCAAAAAAGATCACGTCTATTGGGACTTTTGAGGATTCTAAAAAATCATTTGCTGCCTCCAAAACGCCTTCGGCTTTATGCTGGATAATTGGATAGGCTCTTTTGTTAATCGTGGTAAACTGCGTGTAGGCTATTCTTTTTAAAACCTCATTTTCCATGACCATTGCCAAGTCCCGATCTTTCATCTTCATTAAGCTGAGTTGTGGAAAATCGGCATCGAATACTGCAACATTGTAACCTAAACGATAATGAAGCGTGCTGGCAGCAAGTGTTGTAAAAGTACTTTTGCCTACACCTCCTTTTTGAGAAGAAAAGGCGATAAATACGGGTTTGCTTTTTGTTTCCATTTTTATTGTTTTTAATTATTAATACTTATCTAACTATTTAAGTAATCAGGCAGGTAAATCTCTGTCTATTCCTATACACGGGTAGTTTTGTATCCTACTGCTTAACTGATTACATTTGTATTATCCTAATCAACTGCCTCGCTATAGTAATACCCTTTGAGATAGCACTGCGCATATTGAGATACTTATTTAATTACATCTGCGCGCATATAGACCAATCTGTAGGTGGGTAATCAGGAAGCTGCTTTTTTATACTTATAAACACAATTAGCAGCTTATCTACATTCCAATTTCAATATCTACACTGCTCTGTAGATAAATACAGAGGTAGTTCTAAAACTACCTTGCAATCCTGCTGCCTACCTGCATCTGCTTTCTTGTACAAAGAAATGTAGTTATCTATGTGCTTTTATTAATGCGACCGTGCTTGGCATTCAAAGGCTGCTTTTGGCACTGCAACACATTGCATTACTCTTATAAAGAGCACTTTACTTTGCAAAATGTTTTTCACTAACATGCTTATGAAAAAGCATTATGCCATATCGGGTAAGAAAGTGAACGGCCAAAAGCCGTTTTCCCTGCTTACTTTAATCCGCCTGAAAGAGCGGATTTTCCTTTCACCAGAAAGGAGCAAGTTGTGTTTTGAGCTGCTGGAAATGAATTCCGCTGCTCAAAACAACTTGCCCCGCCGGGGGCTGGAAAACATTCTCCAAAGTCGATGTTTTATAAAATTATAATTGGATTTATCATGGATCAAAATAATAACAGACAACCCGGCAAATCAGGGCGTAATCCTAAAAAGGATCCTGCCATATTTCGCTATTCCATATCATTGAATGCGGAAGAAAACGCCCGTTTCCTTTCTCTTTTTGAACAGTCCCAAATGAATGTAATGGCACATTTTATCACTGCCTGCATCTTTCAGAAGACCATTAAAACGGTCAAAATCGATAAAGCTGCAATGGATTATTATATGCGGTTAACCACTTTGTATGGACAATTCCGGAGCGTTGGAGTCAATTATAACCAAATCGTAAAATTGCTTTATCGCAATTTCTCCGAGAAAAAAGCGGCCGCTTATCTATATAAACTCGAAAAGCATACAGCTGAAATGGCAGTATTATGTCAAAAAATCATTCAGATTACCGGAGAATTTGAAGCAAAATATATTAAAAACAACAAGTAGAATGGTAGCTAAAATTGGCCGAGGACAAAACTTGACAGGCGTACTTAACTATAATCAGCTAAAAGTCGAGAAGGAAAATGGGGAGATTCTCTTTACCCATAAGATGCAGGAAACTCCTAATGGACATTATTCTGTAGCCCAGCTGCTGGGCTCTTTTGAACCTTATTTGCTGGCGAATCGTAAAACAGAAAAAATGGTTTCGCGATATTTCTCTCAATCCAGACCCAAAAGATAATGTCAGTGATGAAAAATTTAATGCTATTGCACAGGAGTATATGCAAAAAATGAGATACGGAGAACAGCCTTTTATAGTGTTCAAGCATACCGATATTGAACGTACCCATATTCATATCGTTTCGGTTTGCATAGACGAAGAAGGCAGGAAAATTTCGGACAGTTATGAGCGCAAACGTTCAATGGATATATGTCGTGATCTGGAACGAAAACATGGATTAGCCTGTGCAATAGACGCAACATACAAACAAAACGAAAAAACATTTCGCCCAGTAGATTACAAGACCAATGACATTAAAAGCCAGATCGCTTCAGTAGTAAGGTATATGCCCAAATCCTATCAGTTTCAAAGTTTGGGCGAATACAATGCTTTGCTGTCTCTGTTTAATATTACTGCAGAAGAGGTTAAGGGTGAACTGCACGGAAAGCTCAAACAAGGGCTGGTCTACGTTGCCTTGAACGAAAATGGAGAAAAATCAAGTAACCCGTTTAAAGCGTCTCTTTTTGGAAAAGGCGCAGGATACATTGAACTCCAAAATCATTTTGCAGCGTCCAAAGTGGCACTTAAAGAAAATGATGTGAGACCTACAATTAGAAAAACAATTGAAACAACCCTGCGGGCGGCCATTGACGAACAGGACTTTAAAAAACAGTTGACTGAAAAAGGCATTAATGTGATTACCCGCAAAAATGATATGGGACGTATTTATGGAATTACATTTGTTGACCACAATTCCAAATCGGTATGGAACGGTTCGCGTTTGGGAAAAAATTTTCTGCGAATGTATTTAACGACTGGTGGAATAATGGGCTACAACCGGAAATTAAAAATAGTGAGGATACCAAAACAATTTTAATCAAAACAGTATCGGAAAGTCTACCAGCTGAGAAGCCTCACGATTTATTTGATTTTCTAAGTAATAAAAGTACTATTCAATCTAACGATATCCATAGTAGTATAGAAGGTTTTGGCGGGTTATTGCCTGAAGCTCAGGGAGAAGATTACCAGGAACAGGATTTTGCCAATAAGATGAAAAAGAAAAAGAAACGTAAGAGAGGTCAATAGGTTTGTTATTCGTTATAACTTTCGCTTATAAAGACAATTTCAATCCCCAAGCATAGCTCCAATGCAAAACCTTCGGAACAGTTGGTGTTTTGAACTGATAGATATCATAGACGTATAATGAAAACAGTATAAATGCTGCCCAACTAATCCCTACGCACAGCATACCTTGTCTATCCCTCACATGGAACATACCAGCAACTACTGATTTTACTATAAATGCAGGGACAATACAGCATAATAACACGCACATTACCCATGGTAATATCCATAACTTACGGTTGTTTGCGCGCAATCCGATGATAGTTCCTTTAAAGAAATAAATGATGCAGAAAAGAAGATAGGTAAATAATAGAGAGAAAACCCAAAATTTGAAATTGTTGGTTTCTTCTTCCCACAACTTTTGCGACAGCAAGAATCCTGCATAAAAGAACATGCCGAAAATTGCAGCCATTTTTAAGACGAAAATAAAAACCCCGGCAATGCCAAACATTAATCCTGTTGCAGATTTACTTTCTTCATTTTTCCGCGCCTCATATTCTTGTTCACTTTCACCTGGATCCATATCAGGATTATAGTAATTCATATTATTTTTCTTTAATGTTGATCTGAGATACCCAAAATAATTTTCAGGACTATAAATTTAATAAAAAAAGCGATTTAAAATCTAAGCATGATTGGAACTACTTGAGTGTCAAACACTGCCACGCACTTCCAATGCCTGCCACATTTTTACAGCCATGCCTCAAAGCCTTTAAATTCACGCCCAAACATTTAATAATTAGAAAATGCAGGGAGAAGATGACTTAAGAGGATTAGCCAAAATTATGGAGTTTATGAGAGCAGTCAGTATTTTATTAGTACTGATGCACTGCTATTGGTTTTGTTACGAGTTCTTCAAAGAAGAACAATGGACATTATCTGTCATTGATAAAATATTGGGAAACTTTCAGCGCACAGCAGGACTGTTTTCCCACACGCTGTATACGAAACTATTTGCTTTGGTTCTTCTGGCATTAAGCTGTTTGGGCAGTAAGGGTGTTAAAAATGAAAAGATTACCTGGAGCAAAATCTATATAGCGCTCGTAATAGGCTTTATTTTTTTCTTCCTCAATACGCCATTACTTAGACTGCCCATTGAAATGGCAGCATTTTTATATGTTTTCACCCTGAGTTTGGGGTATATTTCACTGCTGATGGCAGGTGTATGGATGAGCAGGTTACTCAAAAATAACCTTATGGAGGATGTATTTAATAGGGAAAATGAAAGTTTCATGCAGGAAACCCGGTTGCTGCAAAATGAGTATTCCATAAATCTGCCTACTAAATTCTGGTATCGCAAAAAACAGCACAATGGATGGATAAATATTGTAAATCCTTTCCGCGCGACTATCGTATTAGGCACCCCTGGTTCTGGTAAATCCTATGCCATTGTAAACAACTACATTAAACAGCAAATCGAGAAAGGTTTTTCGATGTATATCTATGATTTCAAGTTTGATGACCTTTCTACCATTGCGTACAACCATCTATTACAACATACCGAGAAATACAAAGTCAAACCAAAGTTTTACGTCATCAATTTTGATGATCCCAGAAGAAGCCATCGATGCAATCCGATCAATCCTGATTTTATGACCGACATATCTGATGCTTACGAATCAGCCTATACCATTATGCTGAACCTGAACCGTTCGTGGATTCAAAAACAGGGTGATTTCTTTGTCGAAAGCCCGATTATTCTTTTGGCGGCTATCATCTGGTTTTTAAAGATTTATGATAATGGAAAGTATTGTACTTTTCCTCATGCTATTGAACTGCTTAACAAAAAATATGCAGATGTTTTTACCATTTTAACTACCTATTCCGAACTGGAAAATTATCTATCGCCGTTTATGGATGCCTGGCAGGGAGGTGCTCAGGACCAATTACAAGGCCAGATAGCATCAGCAAAAATACCATTGTCACGTATGATATCTCCAAGCCTTTATTGGGTAATGACTGGTGATGATTTTTCATTGGACATCAACAATCCTGCAGCGCCAAAAATCCTTTGCGTGGGCAATAATCCCGACAGGCAGAATATTTATTCCGCTGCATTGGGTTTGTACAATTCACGAATCGTAAAACTCATCAATAAAAAGGGACAGCTCAAAAGTTCGGTAATCATTGACGAGCTTCCCACAATTTACTTCAGGGGCCTGGACAATCTGATTGCTACGGCAAGGAGCAATAAGGTAGCGGTATGTCTGGGATTTCAGGATTACTCCCAATTGACCCGAGATTATGGGGATAAAGAAAGTAAGGTAATTCAGAATACCGTAGGAAATATATTCAGCGGTCAGGTTGTCGGGGAAACAGCTAAAAGCCTTTCGGAACGCTTCGGAAAAATACTGCAGCAGCGTCAGAGTATGACCATCAATCGGAATGATAAATCAACTTCTATTTCCACGCAGCTGGAAAGCCTAATTCCCGCTTCCAAAATATCAACCCTTACACAAGGAATGTTTGTTGGGGCAGTTTCCGATAACTTCTAGGAGCGTATCGAACAAAAGATCTTTCATGCGGAGATTGTGGTCGATAATGAGAAAGTGGCTGCTGAAACTAAAACATACCAGAAAATCCCGGAAATACTTTCATTTGTAAATGAAGAAGGAGAAGATAGGATGAAGGCTGAAATTGAGGCCAATTACAAACAAATCAAACTGGATATTGTCTCAATAGTAGCAGATGAACTGGAACGGATTAAGAACGATCCGAAACTGCAGCATTTAATACCAAAAACAACTGATAAAAAAAGTAAAGATGAATAGAATCAAAACCTTTGACATAAAGAATTTTATATTCAATAATTGACTAAATAATTTAATGTTAATTTGTCAAATAATTGCTATTATAAGTTCATCTATGATTCAAAAACTTAAGATTTGTTGATGAATTATTATATATTTAAGCTCTTTTAATATATAATAATTGTACTATGCCAGTAAGCCGTAAGAGAAAGATTGAAAAAAAAATAAATCTTCTAAGAAAAAATATAAACCTTACGAAGCAGTTACACAAAATCTTTACAGAATTGACAATCCTTTTCAAGAAGAAATAAGTTTTGAGCAAAGAATAAAACCATTTTTAGAGCTAGCTGAAAGATCGACTATTGAATTTGAAATTGAATTTCAAAAATTGCAAGAGTATTTTAAAGACTATGATCCTCTATACTTATGTTCTTTTTGCGTTTTTTATTTTATTGCTGAAAAAGAAGGAATAGATAAAGAAGCAATTGATGGTAGACTAGATTTTCATATGTTTTATTTAGAGATTCTACAGTGTTATTCCTTATATCAAAGAGAGGATTACTTAGTGCAATGCCATTAAATGAAAAAGAAGAGGATTTTAAAAAATTATTACAAGATTTAAATCAACATCAATCGTTTGCCTATTTTAAACTTTCCAATAAAGCAACAACTGAGGAAGAATTTGGTCCTGTGATGTTAAGATTGGAAATGATGCATAATACTCTTGCAGTTCGTAATTGGGCATATGAGGGACAAATGCAAAAAATTGCTTATGAGTTATCAGCTCGTATAAGTGCTAAGTTTTGAAGATAAATTAGGATTTAAGCCTGAAGTATTTCTTGATGTTTTATTTGGTCTGGCTGATCTAAGTACCAAAAAACTTAATGCGCATAAGAATAATATCCGCCCGGCAATTATAGCTAAGAACTTTAATGCAGTATTTGATGCATATGAAAATAATATGCCAGGTGTTAGCCCAACTAATGCTCTATCAAGATTGAATTTATGGGAAGAATTCGGAAAGAATCTGCAAATGTTAAAAAGCTTCTTTATAGAGCATTCGGATTTAAAACTTAAAGATATTTTCACTATTGATTTTGAAGAAATTAAAGCCTTAACAAATATTTCGCTGAGCAACGAAGATATAAGCCGAATTTTTGATCCGCTGGCATATCGTTTTGGGGACTTATCTAACGAAGACAAAAACCATGTTTTTTTAAATAATCCAATTCATTCAAAACCTTTTATCAGGCTTGATGAGAATAAGTATTTTTCTGCAGTGCCTTTTTTATTCTCGCATCTGGGAATTGATTTACTTGAAGGTTTTATTATGAAAGAGAAAACCCTTAAAGATGTTTATATTAAGGAAAAAGGAAAATACCTGGAAGAAAAGATAGAGAAACTTTTTAAAGATGCATTTCCTGATGCAAAAATTTTTAGTGGAAGTTTATGGACTTGCCCAACAACTAACAAAATATTTGAGAATGATCTGATTGTGTTAATTGAAGATTTCGCTATAATTGTTGAAGCTAAATCCGGAACGGTAATAATCTGGCAACACGTGGTGCGCCGAACGATTATTTCAAACACTGAAGGATTTAGTGGTGGCACCATCTGAGCAAGCTATAAGGTTTAAGAATTACCTGCAGAATAATAAAAAATTACATATTTTTAAGACCAAATCGGGCGCGAAAAATGAGCTTGATTCCAATCTGATAAATTACTATGTTCCACTTGGAGTGACCCTGTCTAATTTAGGATCAATTGGATGTAATTTAAAAAAACTTATTGAAGCAAAAGTGGTCACACATAAATTAGAAGAATTAGCACCATCAATAAGTTTCACACAATTTGAACGTTATTTTTGATATCCTTCCTTTACAAAGTGAGAAAGTACATTATCTTTCAAGAAGAAGGGAGTTTGAAGCCCATGTTAACTTTCAAGGTGATGAGCTTGATTTATTTGGTTTTTATTTAAAAAATGGTTTTAATATAGGGGAAGATGAGTACAATAACTCCACCTATTTGAATCTTACTTTATTATCAAAAGAGCTCGACCCCTATATGATCGGAAAAGGAAGAGGAATACAGGTAAAAAAACCTTTTTTGCAAAAAACACAGTATTGGTCAGACACTCTTAATTATATCAACAGCAATGGTAATAATTGGCTGGTGAAAGTTTCATCCTTTATTTTATTAAACTTACCAAACAAGATCAAGCATTATTTGAAAAGAAATTAAATGAATTGAAAAGTAGCATAGTAAGAGGCAAAATGAGTAAACCTCATAATTGGGTAAGCCTTACCTGCGGGCCCGAAAGAAGACAGTATACAATAGTTGGGTATCCTTATAAAGATATTGATACTGCCACCAGGAATAATGTGTTAGACCAGATATTAGAACTGGAAAGTAAAAATAATTTACGTGGAGTCGTTGTCTTAGGTTATAATCTTAATAATCCAAATTATCCCTATTCCTTTATTGCAGGAAATTTAGAAACGAATTTGTTTGATAAACTGGATCTGGCAGATAATTAGTACTGCAATCAGGAGAATTTAAGTTTCTGAGAAGGCTGTGATGTCTGATCTTCTTGTAGTTTTTGTTCAGGATCTTCTACTTGTTGTTCCTGAGTAATTGATAATTGTATTGACCGTTCCAGTGTTGCCAATTCATTTTTTAGTTCGGCAAGTATATTCTCTTTGGTCCAAATGCTGTTTACTACTTCATGAAGTACAGGGATATCTTTTTCAATGGCATTAATCTTTTTCTTTTCCTGTTCTATTAATGCTGGTATTTTCTCCAGCGCATTTAAAAAGTTCATGGCTGCCAGTTTAGGATCGGTCGCCATCTGCCCGTTGTTATAGGTGTATTTTATATTTCCTTCTCCCTGAATAAAAAAACGGTTATCCCTGATGCTAATTCCTTCTTTTTGCGAAACCTCTGTTTTTACCAAAAGTGTAAATCCGTACAATGTACCAATTTCCTCATACTGTCCCTCTGTACGTGATTTATCAGCAAGTAGGTTGAGCTTTTGACCAATCTGTTTTGTATCCGCGTCCCCAGATAATCCAATGAGCTTCACAGGATTCGTTACTGTACCGTCCTTATTTTTCTGAATGCGTTTTTCAATATTCTGCCAATCAATTGATATTCTTTCCAATAATGATTTTGCTGATTCAAGGGTTGCCGTACTACTTTCCAGTTTATATCTTGACATAGACTTGGAACGGGTGAAAGCCTGTTTTTCGCTTTCCAAAGAAGTTATCTTTTTTTCCAGTTTGGCTTTTTCAAGCAAATCGGTATTACCGGAAAGAATGGCAACATATTCTGAGAAATTCATTCCGGATTTTTCATCCATACCACCTTCGTCAATGGTACGCTTACCAAGACTATTGTTTTTGAGCTGATCGATAAATAATTGTTTATTGTGCAACAGATTAAATTTGTAGCTGTCCAAAGATTTTTCAACTGCGTAGATGATAACATCTACTTTGTTATCTGCAAAAAATTTGGCAATTTCATTTCCTTTGCGAATGGCTCTGCCATCCCGTTGAGCTAAATCACTCGGTCTCCAAGGCGTGTCCAAATGATGTACCGCAACTGCACGTTTCTGGGCATTGACTCCCGTTCCCAGCATATCGGTTGACCCAAATAATATTCTGATTTTCCCTTCGTTCATAGCGCTGATAAACTCTTTGCGCATCTTGTCTGTTTTTGCCTCCTGGATAAAACGTATTTCATGTGCGGGAATCCCATGATCCTCAACCAGCTTGCGTTTGATTTCTGAATACACATTCCACTCAATTGGTTTGTAAGTACCTAAATCGGAGAATACAAATTGGGTTCCTTTCTGAGCGTTAAATCGAGAATAATATTCCGCCAGCTTTACTGCACAATGGGAGGCTTTACTGTCTGGGTGGTCATCGTACTTTTGACTGATCATACGCATATCTAACGACATCTTACGGGCATAGTCGGTAGCGATTAACATTTTTGCTTTTTCTTCGGAGGCAGATAGCTTTGACCTTCCCAATAGTGTGGCATCACCCGTTTTAGCAAACTCCATCAGTTTTTGGATGAATATCTCCTGTTGTGGGGTTGGTGGAATATTGTGCAGTATTTCATTCTTCTGAGGTCGGTCTATACCAATATCTTTTGCTGTGCGGTAATCCGTAATCTCTGTGTAAAACTGAGCCAATTCTGGTACTTTGATAAAATATCGGGAAACGTTTTTTCCTGAAAATATTGTTGGCTACAGAGAACTCATAGTCGGTAGTCTTTCGCGCATAAATAGCTGCCAATGCATCAAAGCAATTGATACCTTGTTTTTCCAACGCCTGCGGTGAAGGTATTTAAACAATAAATATAGTTCGGTCAGCGAGTTGCTGATGGTGGTTCCAGAAAGAAAAGTAGCTCCTAAATCTTTTCCGCTTCGTTCCTGTATAGTGCGAATGGCAAATAGCAGGTTCAATGCCTTCTGGCTTCCCTGCATATTACCGAGTCCTGCAACACGGTCATGGCGGATATTGAGTATCTGTTTCTCGAAGCGGTGGCTTTCATCCACCAACAAATGGTCAATACCCATCATCTTAAAATCGACTACATCATCCTTGCGATTTTCAATATCATGTTGCAGTGTTTTGAGTTTGACTTCCAGATTTTGTTTTCGTATGATAATCCTTGAGCATTGCCCGTGATATTTCTTTTCCCTGCGACCGTAATGCCTAGGTTTTCTACACGATCCAGTTCTGCCTGTAATATCTCTTTTTGCATTTCCGGTGATTGTGGAATCATCCCAAATTGGTCATGGGTCAGGATAATACAATCCCAATTGTTATTTTTAATCTCCCCGAAAATACGCAGACGTTTTTGCGGTGTAAAATCTTCCTTGCCCGGATATAATATTTTAGCATGTGGATACGCTTTGCGGTAGGTTTCCGCTATTTCATGAACATTGGCTTTCAGTCCGATAATCATAGGCTTGTGTGTCAACCCCAAACGTTTCATTTCCTGGGCAGCTGTGCACATAATCAGTGTTTTTCCTGCGCCCACTTCGTGGTCACAGATGGCTCCTCCGTTTAGCTTGATCATCCATACCGCATCCTTCTGGCTGGAATACAAGTCTTCAATCCCCAGCGCTTTTCTGTCAAGCCCAGGAAAATCTTGATGGCTGCCATCATATTGTGGACGCACAAAACAGTTAAAGGTATCGTTGTATTTATCGGTGAGACGTTTCTTAAATTCATCGTTTTGAGCAAATAACCACTCAGAAAATGCTTTACGGATTTCATCAATCTTAGTATTGGCCATCTGGATGGCTTCCATATCACGCACCTTTATTTCCTGATCGCCATGCATCACTTTTTTGGTAGGTGCTGCCTCCCTAACAACAGGAGCATGTATTAACCTTAGCAATACGTAACTGAACCAGTTAAAAAAT
>NZ_JBXBAV010000109.1:0-13052 GCF_056783245.1 Flavobacterium sp. TC780
TATGTATTGCTAAGGTTAATACATGTTCCCGTTGTTAGGCAGGCAGCACCTAAATACAATATTGCCTTTGAATGTAAAAATGTATTAGACAATAAACTGTATGATAATTTTTCATTGCAGAAGCCAAGTCGTGCTTTCAATATAAAATTCAGGTATTTCTTTACCAAATCAAATAAATAATTTAATAAATCAAACAATAATTATCATGAAAAAAAGTAGCACATTAGCAATATTTGCAGCTCTAATAGCTTTTACATCATTCTCTTGTAGCAGTGATTCTGACTCTCCAGATGGAGGAACTCCAAGTACAGGAACAGAAAAAAACAAAATATATTATTACAGCGACTACAGGAGCAGAAGGTATTGCAGATTATTTATTGACTGCAGATGATATTTCTAAAGGATCTATTACAACTACTGGTAATGGATTAGAGCAAGATGGTTCGTATCGTTTTTATATTACCAACCAGAATAAATTTTTTAGTTTACTTTATGGACAGGGAAATCCTGGAGCTGTTACTACTTATGCATTGACAGCTGAGGGTAAATTAGCTAAAACATCTAATTTTCAAGCTGAAACGGTACAAGTTTTTGCGGCAGTAAACAAAGAAATTTTAACAATTAAAGTACCAAGAAGTGGTGCATCAGCTATTGCATCTATGTATAGAATTGATGCTACATCATCACTTATTGTGGGTGGAGCACAGCAGGATATCAAAAAACTAGCTAAAAACGGAGAAAGAGCACATTATACATGGGCAACACAGGTAGGTGATAAGGTATATATGCCTTATATGAGTATTAAAGGAGATGGAGTAGACACTTTTGGAACTAAATACCCTGATAGTACATGGGTTGCTGTATATAACTATCCGGAATTAAAATTAGAAAAAGTAATCAAAGACAATCGTACAAGTTATTTAGGATCTTATTTCACAAATGGATTAATTCAGGATGAAAAAGGAGATGCGTATGGTTTTTCGAGTGCCACTGCAACAAGTAACAGTGTTATAACTTCTACTAAACCATCTGCGGTTTTAAAAATTAAAAAGGGAACTACAGAATTTGATCAGTCTTATTTCTTTAATGTACAGGAAAAATCGGGTGGACATAAAATTTCTTCAAGCAGTTACATTGGTAAAGGAAAAGTATTGTTACAGATGTACGGAGATATTGGTAAAGATAGCGGAGCACCTAAATTGGCTATTGCAGATGTATACAATCAAACTTTTACATGGGTAACTAGTGCACCTGAAAAAATTAATTCAACTACGACTAGTTATAATATTACTACAGAAGATAATAATTCTATTATACTAGGAATCAATACACCTAATGGTAATTGGATTTATACAATTAATGGGGCAACAGGAGTGGCTACCAGAGGAATGAAAGTAGAAGGAGGAGAAATTACTGCTATTGCTAAATTAAAATATTAAATTGATTAAAAAGACCATTTCAATTTGAAATGGTCTTTTTATATAAATCCAGATAAGTAGTCTAAAACAAATCAACTAAAAAGTAATTAAGCCTCAATTAAGTTGGTTTTTTAGTTAGATAACAACATAAAAACTTTAGTAAGCGCTGGCAAGAGCATATTTTATGTATGCAATAATGAGTTGATATTATTTCTAGTGTAAAAAAACTTATTTATAATTAGTCTTATTAAGTAAAAGTAAATTTATAGATTTGCATTTTAGGACATTATTTTTTGCTGCCCTTACTACTTAATTTTTTATAGATTTTAAAACATGTCAACTTCTAGTCAAAAAAAGAAAAAAAAGTAAAAAATCGTTTTTCAAACGCGCAGCAGCATGGTTGCATTTGTGGTTAGGATTAGGATCTGGTATCATTGTCGTTATTGTGAGTCTTACTGGTTGCATGTATGTTTTTGAGCATGAAATAAAAGATTTTATTGAGGATTGGCGTTTTGTTACTCCTCAGGAAAAAGTGTATTTGTTACCATCGCAACTTATAAGTATTGCCGATAAGGAAATGAAAGGCAAAAAAGCCACAAGTATTACTTTTGGAGACAAAGATGAAGCAGCAATTGTTGGTTATTTTGTAGCTAAAAAAGAAAAGAAAGAAGACAATAAAGGCAAGGAAGAAGAAGCTAAAAAAGAGAAAAAACAAGCAAATGCGAGTAATTTAGCTTCAAATGACAAGCCTAAAGATAAAGAACCAAAGCGCAAAAAAAGACGAAGCGGTACTACTTTTAATGTGTATATGAATCCTTATACAGGGCAAGTTCTTAATGTTAAAGCTATTTCTAGAGAAGACCCCGATTTTTTTAGATTTATGCTTAACGGACACCGTGCTTTATGGTTGCCATATGACATCGGCCGCCCTATTATAGGAGTTGCTATTTTAATATTTGTAGTGATATTAATTACAGGAATGGTTTTATGGTGGCCAACAAAATGGATTAAATCAATTAGAGATAAGAGTTTTAAAATAAAATGGTCAGCTAGTTTTAAACGTGTAAATTATGACATGCATAATGTACTTGGTTTTTATAGTATGATTTTTTTATTGGTCATTTCTCTTACAGGCTTAGTTTGGAGTTTTGGCTGGTTTAGTAAATCATTATATTGGATAACCTCAGGAGGGAAGCCGTTAGTTGAAAATAGAGAATCACCTAAATCAGATACAACAAACATTAAAGCATTTCATGTTTCTACAGTAGATAAAGTAATGCTAAAATTAGCAAAAGAAAGCCCTCAAGCAGCTGGTATTTTAATATCAATACCCGAAAAACCATCAGATCCTATTGGAGCTTTTGTTTATAAAAAAAGCCATACTTTCTATAATATGGACCGTTATAGTTTCGATCAACAATCACTCAAAGACATCACAATCAAAACCCCATTCTCAGGAAAGTACGAAGAAGCAAGCGTTCCTGATAAAATTCGCCGAATGAATTATGATATTCACGTAGGTGCAGTGTTAGGGATTACAGGAAAGATTTTAGCTTTTTTTGCGAGTTTAATTTCTGCAAGTTTGCCTATTACAGGATTTTTGATTTGGTGGGGAAAACAAAAGTTTAGTAAAAAAGGAACAACTCCTAAGCCCAAAGTAGCTACAAAGGCAGTACTTGCTCCTAAAGAGTTAGAAGAAGAAATGTCATATTAGTTTCTTATTCGAAATAAAATTATTTAGGTGCTAAGAAAACTAAAAGTTAGGTTTTAGTTTTCTTAGCACTTTTTTTTATAAAAATAAAATTGATTAATCGAGGGTGTTTTTTATACCGTGATAAAGTTCAACAGTAAATATTGTGCCCGAATTTTTATCAGATGTAACAGAAATAGTCCCTTTGTGAAGTAAAATAATTTTTTGAGTTAAAGATAATCCAATACCATTTCCATTGGCATATATTTTATTTAATCCTCGATAGAATGGTTTGAAGATGTGTTTTAAATCTTCTTCTAAAATACCAATGCCGTTATCAGTAAATTGTAAAATAATCTTCTCTTTTTTTAGTGATATAACAACTTTGCTTTGATTGTCCTCTGAGAACTTACATCCGTTTTCAAGCAAGTTTACAAATGAGACTTTTAATAAATATTCATTTCCATTAACAGTTATTAGATCATCATCTTCAAAATCATTTTCAAATGTATGGCAACATTGTAACTTGGATTTGATTTCTGTACCTGTTGTCTTGCATCTAATAAAATCTCATCAATACGAACTTGTTTGAAAGCAATTTCTGAAGGATCATAATTAGCTTTGGCAAAATCGAGTAAACTATTAGATAGCTTTGCTAGTTTTTTTGCATCCTGTAACGTATTAAGAATAACAATTTTATATTCATCATTATTACGTTCTCTGTTGGTTGAGAGTTCTAACTCAGTAATAATAGCTGAAAGCGGTGTTCTTAATTCGTGAGAAATATTAGAAACAAATTGTTTTTGAGAATCAAAGGAATTTTCTAAACGATTTAGCATTTTATTAAAAGTAGTTGCTAACTCAGAAACTTCATCTTTACTTTCGTTAGTATATAATCGTAAATGGAGATTTGTAGCAGAAATAGTTTTTGCTTTATCAGTCATTTCAACAATAGGTTCGAATGCTTTCTTAAAAAAAACGCCCTGCAATATAAAGGAGTAAAATAGATACGATAAAAACAATAATACAAGTTTCGAGTAAGTTTTGTAATTTTATATATCCAAATTCATCATATGCAGCTGCAGTAATGATGTATTCTTTACCCTGAAATTTGTATTTCATTCCTATCACTTGCCAATCATTTTGGTAAAATTGTATTTCGTTTTTTCAACAATTTTTTCAATCATTGGCTTTGTTTCTTTAACAACATCTATATCTACTGCATCGTGATATAACAATTGAAAAGAAGTGGTATAAATAGCAACCTCCACTTCATTTAATGTAGTTCGATTGTTTCTATAAATGTTTTGTAATGTTTTACTATCTACTTTGGCATTAAAGAACAAATTGGCTTTAGTAATTGCTTCCTTTTTTAGTAATGCATAAAATTCTTTTTCTCTATTTTCCTTTGCAGAAATCAGGATAATAGTGGTAAATACTAATAAAACAGTAGCTGTTGTAAATGTAAATAATAGGGTTAATCGAGTTCTTATTTTCATTCTACTTTTAAAATAAATCCCATTTCCGGATCGGGTATGAATAAGCTTTTTATCAAAATCTTTGTCAACTTTTTTCCTTAGGTAATTAATATATACATCGATAAAGTTTGTTCCAGTATCAAAATGAGTATCCATACTTTTTCGGCAATTTCTGTTCGGGATAAAACACGTTCTGAATTTTGGATCATATACTCTAAGAGTTTGAATTCTTTGGGAGTAAGATTTATTTCGATATCATTCCTTTTTACATTTTTTGTTTGCAAATTCATTTCAAGATTGTCATATTTTAAAATGAATCCTGTATTGTTTATTGCCCCATTACTTCGTTTTAATAAAGCTCTTATGCGAACTAAAAGTTCTCTCATTTCAAATGGCTTTGTCAGATAATCATCAGCTCCTGCGTCAAAGCCCTCTACTTTATCATCTGTTGTACCCAATGCAGTTAGCATTATGATTGGTAAATCGGGTTTTACCTGACGTATTTCTCTGCATAAATCCAAACCGTCAAGTTTGGGTAAAATAATGTCAGTAATAATCAAATCATACTGATTATTAAGAGCTAATTTTTTTCCAGAGATTCCATCATAAGCGAGTGTAGGTGTAAAACCATGCTCATCTAGCCCTCTTTGGATTAATTCGGCTACTCTTTGGTCGTCTTCTATTATTAAAATTTTCATCGCGATAAAGTTACTATTTCATTTCTAGATTAACCTCCAAATGAATAAAATAAGATAATTTTAATGTTTTATAATTTTAAGATTGAATGAATCATAAAAAAAGGCTGCCCAAAATAATTTGAACAGCCTTTTTTTAAGTTGTAAAGGTACTGAGGTACAAAGCTACAAAGGTTCTGTGACTGAATGCTTTTCTTGCCACTCCCGATAGCTATCGAGACTGCGAACTTTGCGGTTAATATTTCCTTGAAACTATTTTTTAAAACCTTGTATTCCAGATTTTAACCATTGCTCGTATTCAACAATGTCTGGTGTATATCCTGTAGGTTTATTTAAGCTTTGCTCATTAGTGTCTAATATAATATAATAGGGTTGTGCATTTGCTTTATAACGAGTAATCTGAAAGTCACTCCATTTATTTCCTATTGATTTTATCTTTTTCCCAGTTTCTTTAGAGGTATATTGTTCTTCGATTGGTAATTCTCTTTTATCATCAACATATAGAGAAATCAAAACAACTTCATTATTTAATATTGATAAAATACGTGGATCTGACCATACATAATCCTCCATTTTTCTACAATTAACACAAGCAAATCCTGTAAAATCTAAAAGAATAGGTTTGTTTACACTTTTGGCGTAAGCTAATCCTTTTTCATAGTCAGTAAAAGCTATAATATCATGCGGACCTTTATGAGCACCATCTGGTAAAGCAATTGCAGCTGCAGCGCTTTTGTTTGAGCCTCCTACACCATAAGGAGATTCGCTATAAGTCATTGGTGGCGGGAAACCACTAATTAATTTTAATGGGGCACCCCATAAACCTGAATATATTGTAAATACCAATACAATTAATCCCATAAGATAATCTACCAACTGAAATTCAAAGTTGTAGGAGAATCATGCGGCAAGGTTATCTTCCCAATAAGTAGAATGCCAAAGTACCGAAGATAGCAATCCAAATAGCCAAGAAAATTTCTCTCAAACCAATGCAACTGTAATACTAAATCGGCATTAGATAAAAATTTAAACGCTAAAGCCAGTTCTAAAAACCTAAACATACTTTTACTGTATTTAACCAGCCACCAGATTTTGGTAATGTATTTAACCATCCCGGGAACATAGCAAATAACATAAATGGTAATGCTAAAGCAGAAGAGAAACCTAACATCCCGACAATTGGAGCAATACCACCTTTAGAAGCAGCTTCTACCAGTAAAGTCCCAATAATTGGCCCCGTACAAGAAAAAGACACGATTGCAAGTGCCAATGCCATGAATACGATTCCTAATATTCCTCCTTTATCTGCTTGACGGTCTACTTTATTTGCCCATGAATTAGGTAGCATAATTTCGAAAGCACCTAAAAATGATAAAGCAAATACGACCAATAACACAAAGAAAATAACATTAAACCAAACATTGGTAGATAATGCATTTAGTGCATCGGACCAATCAGTAAGGTAATTACTGTTCCAAGAAATACATAAATTAAGATGATTGAAACACCATAAATGATAGCATTTTTAATTCCTTTGGCTTTGGTTTTACTTTGTTTTGTAAAGAAACTAACCGTCATTGGGATCATCGGGAATACGCAAGGTGTAAGCAATGCTGCAAAACCAGATAAGAAAGCAATAAAGAAAATCATATATAAACTAGAGTCAGATTTCTCAGATTCTGATTGCTTTTCTACCACAGTATTTGCATCAACTTTGGACGTCATTTTAGTTTACAATATTGGCAGCTTGGATTTCTTTTGCTTCAAGCGTTTTAAGATTAAATTCAAAATATTTGGTTTCGCTAATGCAGTTTTCCTTACAAACTTGATAAGCAAGTTCTACTTGTATTATTTCTTTCTCAGGATTAATTTGTTTTACCAACTGAGTAAAAACTACTTTATCTGAAAAGAAGATTTCATCTACGCCAAAGATTTCATTAAAGGCACGTTTCGTTTCGCTTTCGGTTGCTTTTCCAACAAGTTCATAATTATTTTTGTTATCATGAAAAACAAATTTCAGCAGGCAGTGGACCATCTTCAGGAGTGAATTGAGAATATACATGCCAGCCCGATTCGATAGCTCCTTTAAAGAGAGTAGAAATTCGGTATCAGTTTTTTTCTCAATTGAAGCTTCCCATTTTACAGGATTTATAATCTGTGCTTGAACTTTGGGAAAAGCAAAAATAAGGAGTAATAAATATAAGATTTTTTTCATTTGATAAGTTTAATAAGAACGTGTTCTGTTCCGGTGATAATTTGATTTTTATATAGTGTTATAATTGAAATAATTATTTTTTTTTGATTTGAGCAATTATTTGTGCTTCCGTTGGATTGATGGCAACTAATTTTCCTGAAGCATTAAAAAGATAGGTACTTGGTATTCCTTTTCACTCCAAAGATTACTACCCATTTAGCATCAAATCCTTTTGGATCAATCAATTGTGGACTTTTTAGCTTGTCTTTTAATCGCTTGTAACCATTTTGCTTTACTAATACTATGGATATTCCAACAATCTCAAAATTTTGACCTTTGTATTTATCATATAATTTCACCAAATCTTTGTTGGCTATCCGACAATATGGACACCAAGATGCCCAAAAATCAACTAAGACTGTTTTTCCTGTATAAGAATTTAGTTTAATGTTTCATCTTTATCATTCTGTAATTGGATATTCGGGAAAGAATCACCTTTTTTAATTTGCGCATTAATAGAAGTGATAGATAATAACAGGGTTATTGCTATCAATATATTTTTTATTGAATTCATTGTTTTTGTAATTTTGAAAAGAGTTAATTCCAAGACATAACAGTTAACATAACAAATACTGTTATATCCTGAATAGAATTGGTTTTTTTAATGTTTTACAGCTTTAAAAATGGTTTTGGATAAAACGCATTTATGGCTGTCGTAAAAGGAATCTAGCTTATTTTTGGCGGAAGCCAAATGGAACGGAAATCTGAAGAAATAAGATTTCTGAATAATAATAGTTTTGCTTTCTTTCTGAAAAATTAAAAAAAGAATGATTATCTATTTGAAAAGAAATCATAGGTGAATAATAACTACAGTAAACTACAGGGCAATCGGCAGCACTTTCTATACAACCATTAGGACATCTGTGTTCTTTTGTTTTAAATCTTTTTCTTGACAAGAGGCTTTTAAATATGTTTTGTTTTTAAAACATATCTTTTCTATTTTAATTCCACGTGCAAAATTAAGCGTAGGTCCCATAAAATAACCAAGCGTTATAATTAATAGTATGTAGAATTTTTTAGTCATAAGAAATACGAAAATAAAATTTAATGGATTAGAAGGGTGTTAATTTTGATGTAAATGTTATATGTATAATCAGAAGGTTTGTTTCGATGGTAATTAACTTTTATAGAAATAAACCTACAGGTTTTAAAACCTGTTAAGTTTGGAATGAGATCTTTCTCTTTTTTTGGAGTAAAACGACCTTTTACACAACTAAAAAAGAGATCTCTATTTTGTTTTTTTTCTAATAATTTTTTTGTTTCACGCAGATCTTTCAGATAAAAGTAGATTTAATTTAGATTATAAATAAATCTACCTGTATCAGCTTAATCTTTTTTAATCTTCGTGAAATAAAATTTACCTAAAGCTTAAAACTATTTCGTCACATTAAAAAAAGTATACTCCAGTTTTAAGAAAACACCATCTGATGCCGCACGTCGCATTGAAAGCTATAGAATTCTTTTTTGTAAGCAAGGTCAATTCTTGCCTGACTATTAATGATAAACTGAATATATGGAACAACATCTAGATATGATTTTCCGTTTTCGGTAATTGTTTGTCCGTAAATTCAAGCATAGCATTAATATTAGTTTGCTTATAACTTGTATATTTTTTTGGATGCATTAATTTCCCTACCGAAAATGTATAGTTTACAGCATTTTTACGCAAGGCATCCGGAAAACTATAGTCAGGATCGTTAAAGCGCACGTACATAACTTACAGATGAACTTAGCGCCACTTTATGGATTACTGCGTTGGCTACTAAACCTGCTTCGTAACCAGAATTTCCATTGGCTAAGTCTATAGCTTCCTGATTGAAGAATGAATTATCTAACTGTATCGTCCAAGGCAGCCATTCTAAAATGACTCTGCAAATCATCTACAGAAAAGAATCGATATTTGGCATAAAAACCACCCCCTTTAAGACCTAATCCGTTTTCTTGGTTACTTAAAAGCTGAGGTACGAACCATCAGATTTTTATTTATTCCCCATGTTACTTCAGGTGTTAAATTATACATAGAGCCACTTTCGTGTTTGTTATCCATGATTGATTGGCCTACACTAACTTTAAATAGAACCCGCTGGGGCATTTAACTGGAGGTTCGGTTACTACAAATAATTCTTGAGTATCTATATTATATGAAATAAAGAATATAAAGACTAAATCATAAATATTTCATTTTTTTATAGTGTTTTTAAGTAATAATCATTTTCATTTTCTGTAGTATAACCAGGAGATCAGAATTGATTTAATTAATTTTTTGGCACTCTTTTTGAGTAACAAAACCTTTATCTAAAACTCTGTATTTTGCTTCTGCATGAGCTACAGGGTTTTTAATGTCGATAAAAGTATAGGTAGCATCATCAACTTTTAGTGTTGCATTATCCTCGATTTTATCAGTATGAAACTTAGCAGTTAAAACCAGTGAACCTACGAAGAAACCAGCTTTTTCAACAGCTTTTTTTAATACTTTAGGTTTAGTGAGTTGTCTTTTTTAGAAAAATATTCTTAAACGTATTAGTGTTTAAGTCTGTAGCGATACTATCTACTTCTGTAAAAGATTTTAATTGTTTGTTGATAGCATTAGAGCACATAGAACAAGTTAACCCTGTTGCCATTATTTCGGCTTTAGTAATTTGAGAATAAGAATTTACACTTGTTATTACTGTTAAAAGTGCTGTAGCTATAATTTTATATGTAAGGTTTTATTTTATTTTTTGTTTTTTTTGATTGACAATATTTGCGCTTCAGTTGGGTTTATAGCAATCAGTTTTCCTGATGCATCAAAAAGATAGGCAGATGGCAAGGCATCAACTCCAAAAGTTACAGCCGTTTTAGCATCAAAACCTTTAGGGTCGATTAATTGCTGGTGCTTCAGTTTATCTTTTTCGATGGCTTTTAACCATTTAGTTTTGTCGATATCTATTGATATTCCAACAATTTCAAAGTTCTGGCCTTTGTATTGGTCATATAGTTTTACCAATTTTTTATTGGCAACTCTGCAAGGAGCACACCATGAAGCCCAAAAGTCTACTAAAACTGTTTTTCCCTTAAAAGAATTTAGTTTAACGATAGCATCTAATTGTTTGAAGCTGGACATCTGGAAAAGAATCTCCTATTTTTATTTGTGCACTTGCTACTGAAACAGTTGCAACAAGGACTAATAATGTGATTATATTTTTTATATTGAACATGATATTTTTTTTAATGCTTTACTTGTTGAGTGTAATTGATTTTAACACATAGAGACATAGGTTTTGTACTCTCAAAATAGGCGTTTCACTTATTTTAAATGCACATGGCTATGCGAAAGAAATGTATTTCTTTTTGGAATCTTTTTTACACATAAAATCTATGTTTCTAAGTGGTAAAAAAAACGAATTATAATAAACAGGCAATTATTTGATTATGATTACTCTGTTTTTTTAGGGCTTGCTTCTCTATCATATTGGCAACATCCGTGTAGTTCATCATAAACTGAATTAGGAGCTGTAAATTTTTCATTATCATATCCAGCATCAGCAACACGTTTTAGTATTGCATCAAGATTAGTTTTCTTGTTATCGTAAGTAATGGTTGCCATTTTAGTATTTTCATTCCAGTTTACTTTGGCTTCTTTATTTATGTTTGCTGCAGTTTCGATGGTTTTCTTGCACATACTGCAGTTACCATTGATTTTTACAGTTTCGGTAGATTTATTTTTTATTTGCGCGCTGGCGAAAGTAACTGATAGTAATAGAGTCATTACCATCAATAAATTTTTTATTGAGTTCATTGTATGTAATTTTTTTTGGATGGACTAACCCTAAAATAGGACAGAAAACATAGCAAATACAGCTATTTCTGCAAAATAGAATAGGATTAAAAAATGTTTTTGATTAAAGCCTTAAAAAAGACTTTTGAATAAGACAGACTTATGGCTGTCAGGAAATAAATCTAGCTTATTTTAGGTGGAAGCCAGATAGAACGGAAATCTGAAGAAATAAAGATTTCAGAATAATAGTAATTTTGTTTTCTTTCAGAAAAACTAAAAAGTGAGTTGTTTTCTGTTTGAAAGATAGCCATTGGCGAAAAACCACAGTTAGCAGTTGTAGAACCACAAGAGTTTCCTGAACAGCTGTTATCGCAATTATGACCTTTTTTGTTAGAATCTTTTTTCTTGCAACAGTCTTTTGTTGTAGATTCTTTTTTGCAACATGACATTTCATTTTTTGTTCCATGCGCATAAGTAAGCGTTGGTCCCATTAGGAAACCAAGCGTTACGAGTAGCAATATGTAGAACTTTTTTGTCATAATTGATAGCAAAGATACTTTTTCTTGGCTATCATAGTTGTTAATTTTTTTATAAACATTTTATTGAAGTCTGATTTTAATAGATT
Organism: Flavobacterium sp. TC780; assembly: GCF_056783245.1. Taxonomy (NCBI): domain Bacteria; kingdom Pseudomonadati; phylum Bacteroidota; class Flavobacteriia; order Flavobacteriales; family Flavobacteriaceae; genus Flavobacterium; species Flavobacterium sp. TC780. The sequence goes on from NZ_JBXBAV010000109.1 coordinate 11,918, forward strand.
TCTTTAAAAATAAGTGTGCTGAGTGCTATTTATAAGGAGTTGTCTTTTAAGACGATATTTCGAGAAAATGATTGTAATTGTTTGTTTGAAAATTACTGTTGTCTGATTATCTGATTTTAATTAATATATTTTGTTTTCTCAATACTATAAATAACAAAAATTCCTGCATTTGCAAAATATGCAGGTTTATCTAAAAATGTTACAGAAAGAGTATCATCTGGATTTAAAGATAGAGTATGTCCTGATTGGCCACCACATGTTGATGCTTTAGCTAATATTTCTAAAGGACTACCAAAAATATCTGTTGTGTTTGTTAATATTACTCTCTCATAGACTTTATCTTTATCAAATTCTGCTAATGGATAGGCTTGTAGTATAGCAGATATGAATCTTTTATCAATAAACTGTAGTTCAAAATCAATTTTCACACCATTACAAGCACCAATACTTGTTCCTGTTATTTTTGTAATATAATTTTTTTCTATTTTTATAGGCATTTTTACTGTGTGGAAAGGAGCCATAGGGTCAAAACCCAAATAACGGCTAAAGGATTTAACATCTTTATTTTTGTTACGATTGGGTTTTCATTATCAATACCAATTTCAAAAAATGAGTCATCTTCATTATGACCTAGCAGCGGAACATCTCTTATGATTATATCTCCATTAACATCTAATGTTGCTTTTGGTGTTGTTGTATTTATACCTGTATTTTGTGCAATACTGAATTGTGATATAAGTAATGGTAATAATAAATATGTAATTGAGAATTTCATAAATGGTAAAATTTTGTTTTATCGAAATTACAAATAAAGTAATTAAGATTTTATTGATGGAAAATGACTATTTGGGAAAGTCTTATGGGGGCGCAAAATTACAATTTAATCTATATACTTATTAATCAAATCGATAATTCTTTATTGTGAATATTCATATATAGATGGACTTTCTTTTAAGATATTTTATAAAATTGTAAGAAAAAAACGGTTTTTGCTAAATAAAGTCTTAAACTAAGAGTAGAAAAGTGTTTTTGGATAATTAGTATTAAAATGATTCGATATAACTTAAATTATTACATTTTAATTGTTTATAAACAGAGAAAATGAATATTTTAAGTCTTTTTTTGCTTTTGATTA
>NZ_JBXBAV010000110.1:0-25909 GCF_056783245.1 Flavobacterium sp. TC780
TTTTTTCATCTTACTTGGTTCAGTTAGGTCTTGCTAAGGTTAATAGCGTCTCCTGTTGTTAGGGAGGCAGCACCTCTCTTCTTCAAGCTTTTTAATCATTCCGCTTAAAGTGGCTTGTGTAATAAAACAAGCTTCAGAAGCTTTTAAAAAATGACGATGTTTGTCTAATGAAACGATGTATTCTAATTGTTGTATATTCAAAATATTAGATTTAAACTATATTGTTTTAAATTTTGTTAGTTTTAGTATATATACAAATATACATTTGTCTTTTAAAAAGACGACACTTTTAGAATATAATAATGAGCTCACATACTTCCTAATTAATGCCACTTTACTATAATAAATATAAATCTGCATCATTTTTTTGTGTTGGGTAATAAATGATTTAATAAACTAATTTTCTACATCTGAATATTGAAAATAAAGTTTAATCAATTTTGCTAAGTTATCTATTTCTAACTTTTCAAAAATTCTATATTTATAAGTGCTTATCGTATTTGATTTTATCTTTAGAATTTTCATCATTTCTAAATTCCCATATCCATTTACTAACAAACGAGTTACTTCAAGTTCTCTATTGGATAAAAGGTCTAACGGATTAACTGGCTTTTTTAAAATACAAGAATCTAAAATTTTATTTTTTAAACTAAGAGTGATAAACTTCCCTGAAAAAAGTATTGCATCTATGGCGTGTTTTATTTCTTCTTCACAGCTTTCTTTACTTAGAAATCCTGATGCCCCCGCATTTAAATATCGTATTGCATACGAATCCTCATCACAGATTGAAAATATTAAAATTTTTATACTAGGCTGAATTGATTTTATTTCTTTTAGAATATTCAGACTACTCCCTTCTGGAAAATCTACATCTATAATTAATAAATCAATCTTAGTTTCTGTAAGGGTTTCAATTATATCATTAAAGCATTTTGTTTGATAAACTGCAGCGTTTTTAAATGATTCTTTTATAATTAAAGAAAGTCCATACCGAACTACACAATGACGATCAGCAATTAAAAAGGAATAATTATGTGGTTGTTTCATTTTAAGCTTACTATTTTTACTTTTAGTATCAAAAACATGCTATTTATAGTAAATAACGACTCTATCTGTATTCTGATTTCTAAGATTTGACTTAGTCCTAAAAAAGATAAGACTATCAGAAATCTAATTTAAAAAGAAGGGAATCAGCTGTAGTAACAATCAAAATAGTTACTAAAAAATGCTTATCCCTTCTCGTATATTTATATCATTATTTACTAAAAATACTGTTCAAATAACGATATTTTCATTAGTTACTCCATTGAAATAATCACAAACTCACTTCGTCTGTTAGCCTGATGTTCTTCCTCTGTACATTTTACACCATCAGAACAATGGTTCACCAATTGTGTTTCGCCATATCCTTTTCCTGTTAGCCTATTCGAAGAAACTCCATTTTTCACTAACCATTCGATTGTAGATTTGGCTCTTCTGTTTGATAATGCCATATTATATTTAAATGTTGCCCGACTATCCGTATGAGAACGAACATCAATTTTCATCTTTGGATATTGTTGCATTACTACAAGTATTTTCTCTAATTCAAAGGCTGCTTCTTTACGAATAAATGATTTGTCTAAATCAAAATAGATAATCGGTATATCTAAGGTTTTTGCTAAATCTGTACCTACTTCTATAGGTTTAATTCGTTGCTCTAATTGTAATGACAGCTTAGTTTTTCCTGTAACATTATTTATCAAAACTCTTTCTTCCTTAGTTTCGTAATCTTTTTTCTCTGCTCGTACCGAATATGTTTTTCCACACACTACTTCGAATTTATAACTTCCATTATAGTTGGTTGTTGTGGTAGTTATTAACTCCATTTTCTCATTGTATAAACTTACTTTTGAGTCTGCAAGGACAGCACCAGTTTCACGATCCGTTATAATCCCGGATAATAATTGTTCACAAGTTAGTTTGCGTATTTCTAAAAAACGATAAATATCATCATATCCTTTGCCTCCACTTCGATTGGAAGAGAAAAATCCATTTCGGTTTTTACTATCTATCAGAAGAGCAAAATCATCCAGAGAACTATTTATTGGAGCACCTACATTTTGTACTTCACCAAAACTGTTGTCATTTTCTATCTTAGAAACAAATACATCCAAACCTCCAAGTCCAGGATGTCCATCACTTGCAAAATAAAGCTCATTATCTCCAGATATAAATGGGAAACTTTCTTCTCCTTCCGTATTAATGGTCTTTCCTAAATTCATTGGAACACCAAAACTGCCATCACTATTAATTTTTACACTAAACAAATCTGATTGGCCTAATGTCCCTGGCATATCTGAGGCAAAATATAATGTTTTCTCATCTAAACTTAATGCTGGATGTGCAACGCTATAGTTATTACTATTAAAAGGCAATTCAGTTACATTACCCCACTGATTATCTGTTAGCGTTGCTTTGTACAATTTCAATAGCGTTATACTCTTGCTGTCTTTTCCTTTTTTATTACCTAAATAATTATTTCGGGTAAAATACATCGTTTGGCCATCATTAGTAAATATTGGTGTTGACTCATGAAATTTTGAATTGATTTTTTTGCTAAAGCGCTCAAGGTTTTCCCATTTCTCCATCAACTTTTATCTCAGAAGTATATAGATCAGTAAACGATTGATTGGTCCAGCTAAACACTTTTTTAGAAACTCCTCCAGTATCTCTTGTTGAAGCAAAAACTAATTTATTGTCTGCAAAACTCCGTAATCAGAAGATACCGAATTAATACTAACATCAGCTATATCAAAACGACCTGAATTGGCTTTAATTATTTCCAGATAATTTTTATTATTATCATATAATTTAGCTCTTAGATCATTGCCTGATTTCCTATTGAATTCCTCTAACATCATGTTAGCTTTAGTATAACTACCTACAGCCTTGAGTGTTTGAGAATAACGATAATAATATTCAGGCTCCTGGTTTTGGTTCATTGCAAAAAGTTCACCATACCATTTTTCAGCTTGAGGCAATTGAGCATTAAAATAATAAGCATTACCAAGCTTTTGAAAACATTTTTTCGTCTTTATACCCTTTCTCTGCTACACGCTCATAAGTAGCGATAGCATCAACATAGGCATATCTTTCATATTTCTTGTCGGCCGCAACTATTCCTGCTTTTTGTCCATAGCTATGTAATGCCAGAACACTAAAAATAGTGCTATAAAATAGAGTTTTTATTTTCATAATAGTAATAGTTTAGAAGAATCTTGGAGATATCATTTTATCATATTTATTGAACAATTCATATCGCAAGAAGATTTCATGTGATCCTGAATTGTAATTACCTAATCGGGTGGTGTCTAGATCATACCCATACCCGATAAACCAAGAATTAGTTACTTGAAATCCAACCATGGCACTTAATGCAGCACTCCATCTATAGGCAATACCTGCAGTAAATTTTTCGTTGATTAAAAAATTTCCAGATACATCTACTTGCAAAGGTGCTCCTTGCACATATTTAGTTAATAAGGCTGGTTTGAACTTCACATTATAACTTAAATCAAATACATGACCTGCGATTAAGTATTAAATTTATGTTCTCCTTAGCTACATGGCTATTAGATCCAGAACCTGCGTAGCGGTCAAAGTGTTTGGTCTCTAACAATTGTGGAGCCGATAAACCAATGTATGTATTGTCAGAATGCAAATACACACCCGCTCCTATATTAGGAGAAAACTTGTTATCGATATTGGTTTCAAAAACATAGTCATTCTTATCGTATTGATTTAACTTGGTGAAATCAATATTCAATAAATTAGCTGTACCTTTTAATCCAAAAGATAACTTATAGCGATCTGATGTGTGAATTGTATACGAAATATCTACAGCAATATTATTCTCATCTGAAGGACCAATTCTATCATTGACAACAGAAACTCCTATTCCTAAATTACTCCCATTAATTGGAGTATTAATCGACGCTGCATTAGTTACTGGTGCGCCATCAAGTCCTACCCACTGTGTACGATGCAAACCAAAAATGCTCATTGTTTCTCGAGATCCTGCGTAGGCAGGATTAACGTTTATAGTGTTGTACATATATTGCGTAAACTGAGCATCTTGTTGTCCATAACTTGCGATTGTTGCCAGTAGCAAAACAAATCTTAATATAGTTTTTTTCATCTGTTTTTTTATTTAAATCCCTGAGAAGAAAAGATCTCCATCTCTCAGGGATTAATTTAAATTTATCTGTTTAAATACAAGTATCCAGCTTTCGAATGTCCGTTTGAGTCGTTGTCTTTATATTTTAGGATGTAGTAGTATGTTCCCGCAGGCAATTCTGCGCTTTGATTAACTGTTACACGTCCTTCAGATATTCCCTTAAACGCTCTGTCTGAACTATTATAATGATCAAGGTCATACACTAAAACTCCCCATCTATTATAAATTTCTACAGTATTATCAGGGAAACATTCTAATCCATCAATTCTAAATACATCATTTTCCCCGTCCCCATTTGGTGAAACAGCATTAAAGACTTCTATAATACAAGATGGATCTATAACAATTGAAACTGTAGCTGTATCACAATTTGTTGGATTTGCTTTTTCACAGATGTTGTAACTAATACTATAATTGCCAGCTGACGTGTTTGGTGCTACTGTAATTGTACCATCTGTGTTTAATGTAAATCCAGCCGGAACAGATATTCCAGTTAAGTTTACTTCAGCTACTATGACAGGGAATCCGTTCAGAGTATCATTTTCTAACACATTGGGTGTTGTACCTCCATCTTTTTCATTAATTGATACTGCAGTGTAATCATCATCATTTGCATGGATTACTGCTGAAGCCACAACCACAGTAGCTGTTGTTGTATCACAATTTAATGGATTCAACTTCTCACAAATACTGTAAGTAACCACATAATTTCCTGTTGGTGTGTTAGGAGCTACTGTTATTGTTCCGTCTGCATTTAAAGTTAATCCTGCCGGAACATTTACACCTGTTAGGTTTACCTCAACAGGTATAACCGCTGATCCGTTGAAAATATCATTTATTAATACACTTGTAGTTTTACCGCCATTTTTTCCATTGATTGGTGTTGATGAATAATCATCATCTATTGCACAAATTACAGATTCTATTACAGTATTAGCTGATGAAGCCGAGATACATCCTGAAACTTTGTTAGTAATCGTTGCTGTATAAGTTCCTGCTGATGCGGTTACTAAACCTGTTAATGAAATACTTATTACAGCTGGTGTAAACGTATAATCATAAGTAGCAGCATCATAAGCCTCAATTTGGAAAGTTCCATTTGGTAAAGCACAAGTTGTTGGCTGAGTTACTGTACCTAATACCGGAGCAGCTGGTGCAGTTGGTGCAGCGTTTACTGTTACACTTGCAGATGAAGCTGAGATACATCCTGAAACTTTATTAGTAATTGTTGCAGTATAAGTTCCTGCTGATGCAGTTACCAGTCCTGTTAATGAAGTACTGATTACAGCTGGTGTAAATGTATAATCATAAGTTACAGCATCATAAGCCTGAATTTGGAAAGTACCATTTGGCAAAGCACAAGTTGTTGGCTGAGTTACTGTACCTAATACCGGAGCAGCTGGTGCAGTTGGTGCAGCATTTACTGTTACACTTGCAGATGAAGCCGAGATACATCCTGAAACTTTATCAGTAATTGTTGCAGTATAAGTTCCTGCTGATGCGGTTACCAGTCCTGTTAATGAAGTACTAATTACAGCTGGTGTAAACGTATAATCATAAGTTACAGCATCATAAGCCTGAATTTGGAAAGTTCCATTTGGTAAAGCACAAGTTGTTGGCTGAGTTACTGTACCTAATACCGGAGCAGCTGGTGCAGTTGGTGCAGCGTTTACTGTTACACTTGCAGAAGAAGCTGAGATACATCCTGAAACTTTATCAGTAATTGTTGCAGTATAAGTTCCTGCTGATGCGGTTACCAGTCCTGTTAATGAAGTACTGATTACAGCTGGTGTAAACATATAATCATAAGTAGTAGCATCATAAGCCTGAATTTGGAAAGTTCCATTTGGTAAAGCACAAGTTGTTGGCTGAGTTACTGTACCTAATACCGGAGCAGCTGGTGCAGTTGGTGCAGCGTTTACTGTTACACTTGCAGATGAAGCCGAGATACATCCTGAAACTTTATCAGTAATTGTTGCAGTATAAGTTCCTGCTGATGCGGTTACCAGTCCTGTTAATGAAGTACTAATTACAGCTGGTGTAAACGTATAATCATAAGTAGTAGCATCATAAGCCTGAATTTGGAAAGTACCATTTGGCAAAGCACAAGTTGTTGGCTGAGTTACTGTACCTAATACTGGTGCAGCTGGTGCAGTTGGTGCAGCGTTTACTGTTACACTTGCAGATGAAGCTGAGATACATCCTGAAACTTTATCAGTAATTGTTGCAGTATAAGTTCCTGCTGATGCGGTTACCAGTCCTGTTAATGAAGTACTGATTACAGCTGGTGTAAACGTATAATCATAAGTAGTAGCATCATAAGCCTGAATTTGGAAAGTTCCATTTGGTAAAGCACAAGTTGTTGGCTGAGTTACTGTACCTAATACCGGAGCAGCTGGCGTTACTGGTTGTACGTTAACAGTATAACTTGTTGCTACAGATACACAGGCTCCAGCAGAAGCTGTAACATCGTAAATACCTGGAGTTACTCCTGTAAAGATACCAGTAGTACTGTTAATAGCTGGACTTACAGGATTTGTTCCGGTAAGTGTATAAGTAATGTCTGGAGCTGCTACAGGGGCTGTAACCGTAATAGTACCAGTACCAGTAGCCGAAGCGCATGTAGGTTGAGTTACATCGGCTGTTGGTGCAGCTGGAGCAGCTGTATTAACAACTGTATAAGTTGACACAGAAGTCCCTGAACATAACCCATTCACAGTATATGTAAATGTAAATGATCCTGTTGCAGATACTGATGGTGACCATAGATGACCATTTAAGTTACCGCTTGATGGGGTAGTTGTTTCTACCCACGTTCCATAAGGATCAGCAGTTGCAGGAAGCAATGTATTTAAATCTAAGTTGGTAACCGATCTACAAACAGCTGTTGAACTATCTGCCCCAGAATTTGGGTTATCTAAATTTGATGTTATTTTATAATCCAAAACAACATCTACACAAGATCCAGGAGGAGACGAAGTAAGTCTTACATGATAAATACCAGTATCAGTAGCTGTATTAAATGTTGGAAAAGACAACGTTGAAGTAGTACTCAATACAGTTGGATCATTGTCTTTTGTCCAACTAAAATTAAGATATGGAACTCCATCTACAGAAAGTTTTCCTGTTGTAGAACCATTACATATATTTACAGCTGTTAATTTGGGTAATCCAAGTTTTTCAATATCAAGTAAAGAGTTAACCACATTACCACAGTCATCTGTAATCGTAAAATTATAGATACCACCAGTTAAACCAGTAAAAAGACTACTGCTACCATTATTTACTACAAATGGGTTACCATTTTTAGTAGTAATCGCATACGTATAAGGTTCAACACCGTCATAACCAGTTATAGAAGCGTTATAATGTACCCCATCTGCACATTTAAACGAATATAAATCTTTCGCTTTCAACCCCATTGTAGTATAATCAAAAGTTGAGAGAACATCATAACATTTTCTTCCATAACCATAATTAGCAACACCTGGATACAGTTCAAGGGTTGTAAAAGTCTTTACTATTCTATAAGTCCCCGGTGCTGTCCAAGAACCTTGCTGCTGACTAATGATTGGGCATTTGATACACTTGGCGCATCACTAGAAAAACCTCCTGCTGTAGGATGTCCCCAATTATTACTTGAAGGGTCTTTTATTTGTAACCAATAACGTATATTCTGATTAGCTTGAACAAGATTATCTCCTGTTACACTCAAATTAACATCAAAACTACCACACTTTTGAACTTTAGATGCAACTACAGTTCCTTGGTCATAACCAATAACAGTCACATCAGTACTAATGATATGTCCGCAATTATCAGTCGTTTCAACTTTATATATTCCTCCCGCAACATCATCAAAGACAACATTGTATCCGTCTGCAGTAATACGAGATGTAACGTCAACAGGATAAGAACCTGAGAAACCCGAAGGGCCTGCCAAAATTCTTGCACTTACAAAAGTATATGTTGAAGTATTTTGTGATATCGAAAATGTACCATTTCCAGCTCCACAACCTATTCCCGGAAATACCCATACACTCGGAGTTGGAGTAGATACAGTAACCTCTTTATCAATAAAAACACCGCAAGCATCCGTTACACGAATCATATAAACCCCATCTGGTATTGGATTTCCAACACCTCCTACAAGGTTAGAATTTGATGCAGGACCAATAGTATATCCCGGCGGTGCCGATAAAACCTCGTATTGCAAAGTACTTACCATATATTCAGTACCTAAAGAAATATAGGATCCCATACAATCTGCAGGTAAAATCTGAGGAAATACTTCTGCAGGATTATTAATATCTCGGGTAGTAGTAAAGACATTTCCGCAAGCATCTGTGATCTTTAGATCTAATACAAAAAATGTACTATAAAAAGGAATAGAAGTAGTTATGTCATCAGTACTACTGCCAAAACGATTAAGACCTGTAATTGTTTTAGAAGTTATTATATCAGCTCCTCCACCAGGTGGATGAACAATATAGTCAAACTGAAGCGGGTAAACCATTACGTTACTATCTGCTCCTGCTTTTATAAATTGTCGAAAATCGCCAAAACCACAAGCACTTCTTTCTGTATTATAACTACTAACACCATTAGTACCATCCGCAAATACGACATTAGGTGTAAATACAGTAAGCGTAACTGTTTGAGTTACAATCTCCCCACAATTATCTGTAACTGATACTACGTAAGAACCTCCGCTAAGACCTGTAAAAGAACCGCTCGATTGAGGACCTACATTCATAGGACCAGTAATTTTATACGCATTAGCAGCTGCAGGAGTACCTGCATTAATCGTGACATTAATTACGCCTAAATTGGGCAAGTCACATCTGTTTTGGTAACAGTAAAATTCAGCGGACTCACATTTGCACTTATATTACCATCCCAAGTTTGAGAATTACTCGTGTGTCCGACCATACTTTGGGTGGCAACGATACGATAAGCGCCTCCGCTTAGTCCTGTTTGAGAATTGCTTGTTGTTGTAACAAGTGCCGTGCTAAAATTTGGAGCTTTATATATAGCATAGGTAACAGTAGCACCGGGATCTGTTCCTGTAGTACTAAATGCTAATGCGCCATTGTTGCTGCAAGTCTCTGGCGTTGGTGTTACAATTAGAGTAAATGCAGGTAAGGTTGCTTGCGCTTGCATTGTAAAATTCACCAGTAGAAATAGCAATAAAGCCGATCTAAGGTGAGAAACCTTTGTCAAACAGGGCTTTTTAATTAAAGTAATTTTTTTCATGTTTCGCAGTTATTATATTTCTAAATTGATTAAAAAAGATTTTATAAAATGATTTCGCCTTAGGCTTATAGTGCCTAAAAAATAAAAATGGTTCATAATAAACATATTAAATCGATTAATAATTACAGATATAAGGAGCAACAACAATTATTAAACACTGAGATAAAATTTAGTCTGTAATGAGTTATTTCTTATTAAGTGGTGTACAAAATAACATATGCTTAAATTCATCATGAATTTTTTAGCAACAATTCAATACCTAAAATGACAATTATTCAGACTTTGTTTGTGTTAATAATTTTGCAATTCATTAATTAAAAAATAGAGTTTGAATTTTATGACCTGAAAATTTTATTTAACAAGAAAAAAACAAATACTACTTTTAATAGCTCGTGAGGTTAAGTAAGCAATTTGTAGTATAAATTAATTTGGGGATAACTATACTACAGCTAAATGTTAGGCAAATTTATTACAAAACCTAGATCAAATCCTAAAAATTAGGTACCACATAAGTACCCATGTTACTAAAAAACAGATACTTAAAGTTTTACAGATTCAAAAAAAAGATAAGAAATACAATAATCAAGTATTTTAATATTTGAAAAAAATAAATATTCTTACAATTAAAATTAACCATAATTAGATGCTTTTTTTTTTACATTATTTTTCCCAATAATTTTAAAAATAAAATAGTAATTATCATAATTACACATATAATTAACACTAATTTAAGAAAAATAAAACCACAAAACACTCCTCTAAATAATAAAAATGTTAAAATAAAATGAATTAAATAAAAAAATATTTGCTTTTTTTATTTAATTCATTCACCCATATAAGACTATGACAGCCAGTAAATTAAAGAAAAACTAAAAAAAACATCTATTTAATTTTTCAACTTAAAAACAGCTGACAAATAAACAATACCCATTACTTTATTGTAGTTTTTTTCTTTAAAAAAAAAACCAACAGTACTAAACAAACACATTTTCTATGTCTATTATTAAGATCTGTTTTAAAAGCCGTACTGCAGTTTCATTTTCTTGAAGAATGGCATGATCAAGAGCTGTTTTATTAAATCGGTCACGAATCGTTTTATCTACACACCTATCAAATAAAATTTTTATTATTGAATCTGCACCAAAGGTTGCCGAAAAAATTAGTGTTGTTATTCCATTATAGTTACAATTCCTGTAACTAATCTTTCTTATTCAAGAATTAGTTGTGTTTCACATTACAAAAAAGAGCATTGCAATTTTCCTAAAATTAAATTTAAATTCCATATACTGGTTTTATTATTAGCCAGTGCAAATATTTTGAATTTATAGCTTTTCTCGTGCCAATATATTATCATAAACTCAGATTATATTATCTTGTTTTATGTATGTTTTATTTTTATTTTTCTAGATTTAAAATCATTTCAGATCCTTTTTTTTTAATGTATTCATTGTAAACCAAATGATAAGTATCAGCTTCAAAAACAAAAAGCTATTATATCTTTTCGTATTCATGAACCAGTTTTACGTTTTTATATCCGAAATTATTATTACTTCGTCTTTGGTAAGGAAATCCCCATCCCAAAGTTCAGTTTGTTCGTTTACTTTTTTTTACAAATAAAATAGCTCGATTCTCTTCTTTATATGTATCTGGATAACGAACCAAAATAGTTTCGTCCTGATCGACTCCTATTAAATAGAATAAATCGTTGTTCTGTGTAAACCACATCACATTATTTTTATTATTAGGCATACATAATTAGAGAGTATTTAAATTTTGAAGAAAAACAATTAACATTATTTTTCTATTTTAAAAGTTGCACTGCAATTTCATTTTCTTGAAGAATTGCATGATCAAGAGCTGTTTTATTAAATCGGTCACGTATTGTTATATCCGCTCCCCTATCAAATAAAATTTTTATTATTGAATGAGCACCAAAGGTTGCCGCAAAAATTAGTGCAGTTGCTCCATTATAATTTCTTTGATTGATAGCTGCATTATGATTCAATAATAATTCAACCATTTTATCCAATCGTTTAAAGCACACTCCCATAAGTGCCGTATTTCCCATTTTATCCTGAATGTTAGGATCTCCTCCTTTTTTTAATAATAATTCTGCCATTTCGTAATTATCATTATAGCAAGCTATTATTAATGCTGTACTACCTCTTTCATCCACACTATTAATGTTTTTATTTTCAACCAATAGCTTATTCAATAGTTCAATATCATTGGTACGTGCGGCTGAAAAAATATCTTCTTGAGCAGAAATTGTAAAAAATGGAAATAGTATTAAAAATAAAATAGACATGTTGTGTTTTATCTTCATTTTCTTGATGTATAATTAGTGTAGCCGAAGAAGCATCTGTATCGTTATGACTTAAATAATAGAAAAGGAGCTCATTTTAATTAAAAATTGAATTCCTTCTTCTAGAATTGTATTGCTTCTTAAAGCATACTTGAACTGTTATCTTATAAACATTTTTTCTACATCTTCTCTCGACAAAACTAGCTCTTTTGCTAAACGTTTACCATAATCACTATCAGCCATGTAAAAATAACCAACCATTTTTTTAACGACATCTTTATTGGCTACTCCTTTTAAGTCACCTGAGAGATTACTTATTAGGTTTTTCTTTTCTGCTTCATTTAGAGAACGATAAAACTCCCCTGCTTGTTTAAAATCATTGGGCTTATTAATTTTTTGTTGAGTGGTAATGGCATTAGAGAAGTTTGATTTTGAATATTTATAATTTTCATTATCTGTAAATCCATTTTTAGAAGCACTCGGTTCGTAGTTAATATCTCCATTTCCTTTCCTTGTAGAAAAAGCACCATCTTGATTATTAGTAACTACCGCTGCTTTAGAAGCATTTATAGGCAACTGTTGAAAATTTGTTCCGATTCTGTATCGCTGTGTGTCAAAATATGAAAATAAACGCCCTTGTAACAGCTTGTCTTCAGAAGCCTCTATTCCAGGCACTAATGTTCCTGGTGAGAATGCAGACTGTTCTACCTCTTGAAAGAAATTATCTGGAACTCTGTTTAAAGTCATTTTTCCAACCAACTGTAAAGGAACTATATTCTCAGGCCATACTTTAGTAGGATCTAGTGGGTTGATATCCAGTTTATCAAAATCACTAGTTTTTAACAATTGTACATAAAGTTCCCATGATGGATATTTCCCCATCTTTATGTTTTCATACAAATCTACGGTAGCGTGCTGAAAATCTTTCCCTTGTATTTCTGTAGCTTCAGCAGCTGTTAGATTTTTTACACCTTGCAATGATTTCCAAGTATATTTTACATAAGTTACTTCACCTGCATTATTAATCCACTTAAAAGCATGCACCCCAGAGCCGTCCATTTGTCTGTAATTAGCAGGTATTCCGTAATCAGAGTAAACACGTGTAAGCATATGTGTTCCTTCAGGAATGTTGCTAAAAAAGTCAAAAACTCTATTTGCATCCTGTTTATTAGTTACAGGAGAAGGTTTGAAAGCATGTACCATGTCTGGGAATTTAATCGCATCACGAATAAAAAATACAGGCAGATTATTTCCTACTAAATCATAATTCCCCTGATCTGTATAAAATTTAGTTGCAAACCCTCTTGGATCTCTCAAAGTTTCTGGAGAACCTACACCGTGTACAACAGTAGAAAAACGTACAAAAACTGATGTCTTTTTCCCTTTTTCAAATAAAGATGCCCTTGTATAGCCTGAGAAATCTCCTGAAGCTATAAATTCGCCATAAGCTCCAATACCTCTGGCATGAACTACTCTTTCTGGTATGCGTTCTCTATCAAAAGAAGCTAGTTTTTCGATTAAATGAATATCCTCTAATAAAACGGGGCCATTCTGACCGATTGTTTTTGAATTTTGATTATCACCAACAGGAGTACCCGTATTAGTCGTAATCGGCTTTTGTTGTGCCATTATTGATATTGATGACATAACCAAAGCATACAGAATTGATCTTTTTTTCATATAGCATTTTGTTTTAGAGGACAAATGTATATGGACACATTTATAAATTCAAACTGATAAAAACAATGTTGACATAGGTAAAACCTAACACGTTGAATGTATATTGATTATAAGATATAACATCGTTTATTCCATTACTTATTTTTTACTTTAAAATCAGTAAGTATGAGACATCTAATTTTTATATTGGTGAATTATATTCAATACAAGACTTAAAATAAAACTAGTATCTCCTCATTATAAGTTTACTTTATTTTTTTTAAGCTAGTTGTTTTTTTCATTCAGATTATCTAATCTTTTTACTTAATCCCTAACTTTTGCGTTTGATCCCTGATCCAACTTTTGCACCTGATCCTATTTTTATAAATATTGAAAAGTGTTTTAAAGCAAAAAACCTGTAAATCTCTCAATTTACAGGTTTTTAAATGTTTGAGATTTTGAAAAGATTGATGAAGTTCCCTTTTTCACTTCTTTTCCTCTTTTGTGGGGAGAGCAGGATTCGAACCTGCGAAGTTCACACAGCAGATTTACAGTCTGCCCTCGTTGGCCGCTTGAGTATCTCCCCAAATTTGATTGCCTGGATTTACAATCCATAGACTCACGTAAGTCATAAAAAAACTCCATTAATTTCTAATGGAGTTTTTTTTGTGGGCGATGAGGGGTTCGAACCTATTGAACGAAACCCGCACTAATACCGTCTTTTTATTTTTAGAAAATAGCTGTGCCATGAATCTGCCACAATTATCATTTTTTCTACAATATCTTAAAAAAAAGCTTCTGCAAGAAACTTCTTGAGTTTTAAAGAACGTTATAATCCTTTTTTATTAAGCAAAAATACAACTTATTTTTAATAAACTACATTCAACAACAAAAGCTTTAGGTTAAAGTAATCTATATCTATCATTTATTCAAATAATCTAAGTGGTTCTTTATCAACATTAGTTTCTAATTTACTTTTATAATTATTCATGAAAATTCTCAATTCATCAATAGTATTGATTTGCGTATAGTCTTCAGAAATTATTTCTGTCCAAACTTCTTCAATTTTTTCTTTAATTGTAAAATATCCAGTTGCTCCAAAAATTATTACAAATAGACGCTCCCCAATATGTTTTGTAAATTTTATATTTTCTTCTTTGAAAAACATACTATTCCCGCACTGTTTACCCTCAGAGTTTAATTTAAATTCAACCAAGGCAAGAGTTATTAATTCATTTCTAGAACAATCTATCATTACTTTGTCATACCAAGCACCTGGGCGCACTATATATATATGTTCTTGAAGCCATTTTATTTTATTTGCACCAGTTTTTTGCATCCAAGAACAAAAATCAGCATAAAAGTAAAGATTGGTATGTGCTTTTCTTACCTTAAAAAGGGAATTAGCATTCCAACCAGTAGCCGAAGATTCAATTAATAAAGCTGCTGTAATATGCTCTTTTATTTTATCAATTGATTTAAAAGAACAGATTTCTTTAATGTAGTGTTTGTTTTTATAATCAGTATCACGACGTAAAATTAATCTCCAATTATTTTCAGAATCACTATAGATAAAATTTTCAATTTGATTCCAAGTCGAAAATTTACTTATCAAGTATCTAAACAAATCGTGTTGCTTACTAAAACTTTTGTTTGACCCAGAATAGTCAAATAACAGAAATGCATTTTCAATTCTTTTTTTAAATAAATCTATATCAGGATTATCATTAATTAAAAAACCAATGTTTCCAAGGAATAAAGGATGCGATTCACCTTTAAGAATATATTCTTCCCAGTTAGGGTTTATTATTAATGAAGCTTTAATCTTTTCTTCTTCAAGTTGCGTTTTGAAAAAATCTTTTCTATTATTTATAATATCTTGAAATTCTTGAGTAGCAAAGTAGGCATAGATATTTTCACTTCCGATTGACAACTCTTTAATTAATTTCATTGTATTGATCATCGGGCTAATACTTCTGATATCAGGATCAATAGCTAAATTCCATACAACCCTTATCCAATTAGCAAAGTACGTTGGTTCAAAGGTGTTTTTTTCAAGGTATAAACATATTCCGCAAAATAATATTCTTTGTTGTTGATTAATTCTTTCGTCTGTAAGTGACCAATTTGGTCCTTTATTCCAAATAGGCTTAATGATTTCTGCTATTTCTTCATAATTCTGAGCTAATGTATCTAATGTTTTTTCTAAATTTTCAATAACTTTATCTTGCTTAAAGACCTCCTCATATAACTCAAAGGAATTATATTTTGGATTACCCGCCTCATTATAAAAGAATCTAAATGTTATCGAAAGTTCAATTTCTAAATTTGTTTTTGTGCTTCCTAAAATATGTGTATTAATAATATAACGAGATATGAAATTCATAAAGAATGGATCAATAACCATCTTCAGCTTATTTCTGTTCTCTTTTTCCTTAATTGTTTCTTTTACTTTTAAAAGTTGATTCCAGAATATATTCGTCCAGGTATTATCAATTTTAGAGAGTAAAACAAGGTAATAAGGAATTGAAAGATTATTATAAGTAATTTCTTTTTGAAAGTTCTCTTTCATTTTATTTGAATCACTAATCATCCAATTATTTAAATCTGCTTTGAGATTTTCAAAATCGGTTAATTGCTTTCCACGAGCATTCATTTTTATATATAACTCATCTGTTAGTTCAAAGCCATCTAGAGGAAGTATATAGAAGCAAAGTTTATTAAGATTATTAAACAATGGTTTGTTGATTTCTTTATACTTTATTTTAATAGCATCAAGCATATTAAGCATAGCTATAACGGTTGGATCCTTTTCAAACCTTTTATGGAACCAATAAGATTTTTTTATTTCTTTTGATGGATCTTCGTTAAACGAAATTTCAGCTAGCTTTTCACAAAAAGCGGTTGCAGTTGTTCTTGTTGCATAAGTAAATCCTAATAATTTTTTTCTAAGATTTGTTAGCTCTTGATCTTTCAATTCCTTATTTCCAACAAACCAATATAAGAGGTAAAGTGTTGTTAATCTTTGTTGACCGTCTAAAGGAAGAAATACATTTTCATCATTATTATTCATTATTATAGAGCCGTAAACGAAGTCTAACTCAAGTTCTTTGTTATTTTCTAAAGCATCGAAGAGAGCTTCTAAAAAACGATTTCTAATGATATTTTCATTTTTTCGTCCTTGAGCATAATCACGTTGAATTATAGGGATTTTTATTCCGTCAAGTTTTACTTTTTTTATTGTTTCTCCCTCGCTTATCTCAATTACATCTGAAAGTAAGTTTATTAAATTATATTTGTTCATTTTGTCAAATTTTTTGTTGGTAGAAATTTTTGTAAAGTATTTTCTACTTCGGTTCTATAAGCTATAATATCTTCTGCTGTCCATTTACCTGTAGTGTTTCCGTCAAAATATTTTAGAAAAACATTTTTGGTACAGATTGGAATAAACACACCTTTTTTATCTTTTTCTATAATTATCCTTCTTTTGGTAACAAATAAAGCATTGCCATAACCCCTATTTGTTCCAGCGTCTAAAAGTGTTAGATTTCCTAAACTATTTTTAAGTTCATCAGTCAATTGTTCCTCATTTGAAATTGCTTGGACTTTTTTAAACAGCTGATCAAAATCTCCCTTTTGACTAGTTATGAAATTATTTATCTCTGCAAATAAGACTTTATCCTTATTAATCTCTGGAACATCTATCAGTGCATTTTTAAGCCAGATATTTTGATCATCATTTTTAGTTAAACTATTTTCTGTTGCAGAATCAATGTGTTCAATATCCCAAGCAGTATTTATATCATTATTTTTTTTATTTGCTTTAAATGCCTTGAAAGGGAATTTATAAATTAGATTTTGTTGGTTAGTTTTTTTAACAATGTATTCTAAATTAAATAATAATAGTGCTTTACGCAGTAAATACTTATCACTAACATAGCATAGATTTAGTGCAAATGTTTTTTCATTATTATCATCAATTTTCTCTATCCAGCTAATTCCTTTGAGATGTTTATTTTTTATTCGCTGAACTAAAGCATCAGTTACATCTTCTTTAGTTTCAATTTCAGGAACTGTAAGAAGATTGAATATGTCTAAAACACTTTCTCCACAATAAACCAAAAAACCTATATAATGATACCAAATTGGATTTTCATACCATTCAACAAAAGTTTCAAAATATTTTTTTTATGGTATCCCAATTGTACTTTATAGTCTCATAATCTATTTCCTCACCAAACAGTAAATTGAAATATCTAAAAGTAACAAACTTATCATTACCTAGTAATTTTGCAATATCCTCATCATTTTTTACGGCAATTTTGCACATCATGTCAAAAATGAATTCAATATGAGAAGAGGCTTCATTATTCGATTTATTGAGAAACCACCAAAAATCTTCATCTTGTAGAAAATTTTCAATTTGATCCCATTCATGAGCTATTTGTAATTGTTTTAATTTTGCGCCATCTCCAACTCCAAAATTTCTCTCTGCAGAAATAATGCCTTAATAAGTTCTGAATTAGTAAGTGATATTTTTCCTAAATTAATTCTGATAAAAGTTTCTATTTGATTTGCCTTTTCATCTACCAATTGATACCAAATTACTTGAACAACACCTTCTTCTTTCTGGTTAGTTTTGTTGTAAACCAATAATTTTGTAATTGAATCACATAAATCATCAAACATCAAACCATCACTCTCAACTTTTTGATTAAACCATTTTGCTATAAAGTTGTATGCTTCACTAATGTGATAAAAATCTATATTAGAATGATCCTCCTTTTCAGGATTATCTAGAAATTCATAGAATTCAGGTCTGGTTTGATATTCTATTGTAAATAAGTCTTTGTTATACCGTTGCTTTAAACTACGACCAGTTAAAAACTCATTTAAAAGATATTTAAAAAAGTATTCTAATTGTTGTTAGTCGTTGTTGACCATCTACAACATCCCATCCAACTATTGTTTCTTCCTTATCATTGCTGGTTCTAATCCAAGAATGTTTTTTTACTATAATAGGTTGTAAGCAATAAAACTCTTTTTCAGATTTGTTTTTCTTTTTAGCAAATGAATAGATATCATTTAACAGATCAAAAATTTGTTGTTCAGTCCATCTATATCCTCTCTGATACGCTGATATATAAAAGCTTTCCTCTAATAATTCGCTTATTGATTTTAAGCATATTTCGTTATTCATTTTGATACTTTTTACTTATTTTTTTTGTAAACTCTAACTGTAAACTCTTTGATAATTAAGGAATTATAAATTTTATGGAATCGCTGAAGTATTCTTTTAAAGTCTTTAAAATTTGACGTTAATTTGCGTTTTCAATTATTTGATTAAACTCGATTATGGTTACCCGTCCTTCAAATTCTTTATAAATTTCACCAACTGTAACTAAATATTCTTTTTTATTCTCAATTATAAATTTTTCCAGCTTTTTAAAACCTGATGGATTTTTATTCAATACGTTTCTCCACGTTGCTTTTCCACTCATAAACTTTATGAATGCTACTTTGTCTTCAACAACAAAATATTTAATGCGAGGATCATTTGCCGCTAAAAGACTAACATAATTACCCAAATAACCTCGACGTCTTATACCATTTGCACTTTTTTCATTCCATTTACCAAATTTGAATTCAGCGATTCTCAAATTGGTTTCCATATCAAAACGTTCTTTATGATTTCCAGCACCAAGTGACAAATATTCTACTTTCTCATCTTCATTTAGCCAAACTTCTTTTGCTATCATGATACCCGATGCATGAACTATTTCATCAATTTGTGATGAAGCTTCTTTGATTATTTTGGCTGCCAAATAAATGGTTTTGAAATTAGAAATAGAAATTGTCGTTTCTAATTTTTGTAAATCATTAAGGGTTTCTTTGACACTTTCGTTTTTAAAAATTTTAACGAGGATGGCTTCATTAAGGTTCATAATCAGTTTTTAATTATCTTACTTCCGTACATTTTTGTTTTTTTTCTATAATTTTTTTTCTTGCTCTTCTTCAATAAAATCTTGCTCTTTCTTTTTTGAAATCACTTGTTTTAGATACATTTCTACTATTTATTCTAATACGCTCTTTTTTTAGTATGACAGTCTTCTTATAATTATTAATAAAGAAAACTACCAATAATATAAAAGAGATTAAAGTGAAAATGTATATTATCTTTTCACAATTGAGTCTTTTAATTTTTTTCATTCTGAAGGATAATTTGGAAAAATGAAAAAGTTAATAAAATAGTTTCTTTCATCTTTTTGCTAAAGTCGAAAATTGAAAGGTTGCGAACCACACACCATTTCAAAACACTAAAAATTTGGGCAGTATTACAAAAAATGATGAAACCATAAAAATATAATTTAATGAAATTTAAAACATCTTCTCAATTCTGATTTTCGCACTTATTAGTTATAAAAATCAAATATAGCTATTTAAATATTAATTTTTTACTTTATAACTTTACAAAAAAACTAATAAAATGACTAAAACTATAAAACTCCGCGTGAAAAAGGAAATAGACAGAAATAGTCAGTTTAAAGTATTAAAATTAAAAGGCAGTTTGATTACTAAAGGATTTACCGAAATTATTCACATTGAGGATGAAAATGAAAATTTTTATCTTAACTCTTTTTTCCACTTCTCCTGAAAACAAAAAAGAAGCAGACGATTTTATTTTAGATTACATATCGGTAAATAATTTAAGTGAGATTATTACTTTGATTAGCACTATAAATAATAACTTTTGATGGCAAAACTTTAAATCAAAAAAATGGATTGTTAATAATTTCTACGATACTAATCTAAAACTGGGGTAAAAAAACTAATTAAACAAATTAAAACAATTAAAAAAGTTGCGTAGATAGTAAACATAGTGCGTTTATAGCTACGATTAATTTCAGCTAATTTTAAATTTAATTTGGCTTGTTCCTGGTCGATTATATCTTGATATCTATCATTCATATTTCAAATATATTAAACTTTCCAAAAATATTATTACGGATTTCCGTAACACACGTTTTATTTATAATAAATTGATTGTATTGTAATTCCTCCATTTTCCCAGTCATTTAAGAAGTTAAGTCTGAATTCCTTGGATGGAAATAAAAAGATTATTCTCGTGCGACCCACTTCCAGTAAAATCTTCTCATGCTTTTAGTGTTGTAAGTTCGACAGGTGAACCAAATTGTAATGGCGTTCCAGCACATCATCCGGTTGCATTGAACACTCCGTTCTTCCAGTAGTTTCTTAGTTTTCTATCTACAGATTTTTAATAATTCACAGGATATTCCCCTTAAAAGTTATAAATTTAAATTTCCTTTTCGCCATTCACTCAATGTAGTTTCTGCAGTAAGTGAATGTATTCCTGATGTTTTTTCAATACTTTCCAATACTTTTATGGCGTCTTTTTCATTATACGACAATAAGTAACTAGCGGACCATAAGCGAACACCAATTGATTCATGCAACAAAAAATTTTCTAATTTGTTGATTGCATTTTCATCTTTTAAAAAATTTGCAGCTAATACAATTTTAGCATAAAATTTATTTCCTGTTTTATAATCTCCTGTCTCTATTGCTTCCGATTGTTTAATGGAAACTTCTTCAAAAATTGATAGTGCCTTTTCTACGTTTTCTATTTTCATTACTGTTCTAATATTTTCACTAATACATTAAGAACCTTACCTAGTTTTTACTTACAAAAATAAATTTATGGTCTTTATGTTGGCGCCAGAAATGGGACAATACCCATCCGATATTCCTAGTGATAGCATAACGTGGATACACTATATCACGTTTTTACTATTCAAATAAATTCATTTTAAGTAAACTATCTATATAATCATTGCTTGTCTTACTTAACATATCAAAATAATAAAATGCGTGTCTTTTTAATCCTCCCCCAAATTTTTCTGAATTATATAATCTAATCATCCCATTTCCTATAAATTCTTTATCTGTTCCTCGATCAATGACCCATTCCATAGGCGAAACTGGATTAACTGTTTTTATAGCAAAGTAACCTCCAAAATTATACGCTGGTTGATGAAAGTAAGGATGTCCAAATATGCCCAAATTACTTTTTTCTTTTAATTTAAATTTTTCGTTAAGTTTAAATACAAATTAAATTAAAAGAGGGTGTCTCCCAATCACCATGCTTCATTTCTTTAATCGTTTTGCTATAATTAACCTCAAAACCTATGAAATAGTCTTTTTGAAAATGCTTGTATCTTATTTGAGTTTTTCCATTCTGTAATATCTTCTCGAAACTTTCGAATTTTGTTTCCAACAAATGATTATAATAATTTATCCAACCTTCTATATTGTAGAATGGATCATTTAAGCATACTTTATAAACATCTTCTTCTTTTACGATTTTATCCTCAAAACAATTAAAATTAGAAATTTCTTTATACAAATTGTTCTCTTCAAACGACCAGAATCTTTCTTTTGATGAATTCTCAATTTCAATTTCGGCCTCCGTTAATTTTTCCAGTATTTCAGGCTCTCCATTTGTACCGTCGGTTGGAGTGTAATTATAAGAGAGATTGTTATCATCATAAAAAATATCTAAATAATCTAATCGCTTTAATATATCGTCATTAATATTATTCATATTAACCGGACTTAGAAGAAATGAATATAACGCTCTCTGCAAATAAGTACTTTTGTATTTTTCGATTAGCTTTAAAGTGTCTTCTTTTAAAATATCTATATTGTAATTCATTTTTTTATATCATTCATTCTTTGGGGGAACTTCGGTATTTCTATTCCGATTTAACTATTTTTAAGTATAAATTAGCAACCTTTTTCATCGCAAATTATAAATTTATTGAGTTATATACTTAGTTATTGCCTGATAATCAGTTAACTGAATCTATATTTTTCGTTTAATATTCTAAACAACTATAAAGATTGACCTTAAAACAACATCTAATAAAATTAAATAATTAATAATAAGCATTTTACAAAATTGCTTAAGCGTATAACTCAATAAATTTATTTGCATTTTGTTTTCTCAAAAATAGTTTTTAATTGATCCATGACAGATCCGGATTTAAAATCTTCTTTCGAAATTGCATCAATAAGTTTTGGACAATCTGCAAAAGCTTCTCTTGACATTTTTCTGATGAGTGAATCTGTTCCTATCGCGAAACCATTTGATGCTGTGGTAGCGTAGCCAAATACTAATTCTTCACTATTTTTTTTACCAAAAAAATAAGCTGTATTAGCAAAAGTAACTACAGTACTTGTTGCTCCTGCATTTGGACGACTGCCACCTTCCGATGCAATACCACCTATTTTTACATTTTTATCATAAACAATATAAAACCACAGTTTTTTCTTAGATCTCGAAAATTTGCCTGTTAGTATGTTAGCTGTTGTGGCATATAATCGTTCTGCAATATATTTTTTGCTTTCGCCATCTGCATATTCTATTTTTTTGATGTTAGCGCTTTCAATTTTTTCTTTTTTAGCTTCTTCATCTGTTTTGAAATAGACTTTAGAATCATCACTTTCTACCATTTCAGCAATTCCTTTTTTTGTTGATCCGTCTTCCATGTATAAAACAGCTTTAATGAATTTAGCATGTCCGGTTGTTGCGAATAAAAGTATAGTTATAAGTAATATTGTTTTTTTCATAATTAATTATTTAAAGAATGATTTAGTTTTATAGAGGTATATCACCAACTTTAATTGTAAAATGCTTATCATCAGATTCTACTAAAGAAACATGAGTCTTGAAATTTCTTTTTGTGATGTTTATTATAGATTCCTGAAAATATTTTATATTAGTATTAATCCCATAATATTGAAGTAAGATATATCCTCTTCTATTTACTAAACTATCATTATAAAAATTTAAATATCTAGAATATTCTTTTATATAGTCTTCGGATTTTATTTTTTTACAAGTTCCTGATAGTGCAAAATTAAAAATGTATTTTCCATCCTTAAAACGCATTTGATAAGCACCACAATCTTCTGAAATATGATTTTCTGTTAATATATAAGGGTCAGGTTTTCCAATTTCTTCATCTTTATTTTTACATGATAGGAATAAAAAAAGAAATGAAATAACAACTACATGAATTCTTTGAAAAAAAACTTTCCGGAATGTTTCTTTTGTATGCAATATCATTTAAGACTTTTTTAAATATTAGTTAATCCGATACAAACTCGGATTTAATTAGATACTTCTTTATTTTGTTGATTAATAATCAGGGATATAATTGTTGTTTCTAAAATGTTAGCATTACATCCTGAAAAACCTTATTTTTTAAAGAGATAATTATACTGTAGACAATCTTTCCTTAAATATCTATCTTTATTTGACCCAAAGTTGGTATAACAATATTTATCACATTTAAAGTCAAACTTAGCAATACTAACTAATTCATTATTTTTATAAAAAAAGATTAATAAGGCTCAAAGTATTTCAAAAAGAGTAGTTTACAAGAATTGAAAACCTTATCGGTAACGATTTAGTAGTGGTGCTCTCTGCACTCGCTTTCTTTTGATTTCCTTGTAAATCAATAGCAAATATACAAAAAAATAGGACGGTAATATTTATTGCCGTCTAATTTTTTATATATCCTTTAAACAGGTTTCATACAAAATATTTGCAAATTTATTTCCACAGTTGCCCCCACCTACGGTTAAAAAAAATTCGCACAGTGTGGTTGAACTGTGGGTATTTTGTCACTTCATCTCATAATATTTGTGTGTTAATTAGGTATAAACTGAATTTGAAGTTTAAGTAATCATCACAAAAAATATTGGCTATGAAACATTCTTTACACACCATTATTTTAGAGATACATAATATGGAAGATAAGATTTCAGTACAAAGCGAAAGGCTAATTGACGAGGCTTATCAAATGACCTTGTATCTTCAAGACCTATTATTTTCGGTCAAGAAACAAATCATTGAACAGGACTTTGAAAATGATAATGAGGAAATACAATTCTTCAGAACCATTAAACCACAAATTCTTGGCAAACTCATTTACTATAATAAGGTTTACCGCATTGAAACGACCTGTCGCAGTTCAGCAATGGCAAAATGTATTTCAATTATTTTTCCAACCAATTAGCAAGTCTGAAAAGAGAATACATTGAGCATATCTGCAATTCCGATTTTTACAGGTACTACCGTTCGGGACGTACAGACCGTGACCACAGCTATTTTAAACGTGGAAATATAAACTACCACGATGGATTAAACAGTATCGTATTTGAGATTGACCCCGAATTTTCTACTTTCTACGATTACAAGACAGCAAGGATTATTGCTAACGAATTACTCTACACTTATCTACTGACAAAAATAAATCCCGAAGAAAGCCCCGATTTGATTGCACAAAAGCCGGAACGCTCCAAAAACATATTTTGGACGGAAACCAAAAATGCACTTACAGAATTAATCTATGCTTTACACGCCTCCGGTGCGATTTCATACAAAAATCAGCGTGCGAAAAATTAGTTTAATGTTCCAAATACTTTTTGGCATTACGCTAAACGATATACATCACACATTCCATAGAATGAAAACTAAAAGTGGCTCCCGAACCGCATTTTTAGATGAGCTTAAAGTTTCATTGGAGGAATATATGGATAAAGACCTTTAGTGTTTAATATTAATCATAATATTTAGGGCAGTACACTTTTCATGTACTGCCTTTTTGTTTATAGCTGTTGCCAACTACAAACCAATTGGCAAATGTTGGCTATTTACCTTGTTTCAAAACTACAAATCCTTTAAAACGCTCTTTAATAAAGGATTTCTCCCGATTTAAAAATTTTAAAAAACCCGCCAAACCAATTGGCAAGGGTTGGCGGACAAACACTGCCACCCTTAGCAATTTTGCATTGTGAACATTAAAAAGCAATGCAATGAAAATTATAACCATTGAAGAAGAAGCGTGGAAACAGCTTAACAGCCGTATCAACGCTATTGCGGATTATCTGAAAAGATTGGACGACACCAGCTACGATGATTTGTGGCTCAACAATCACGAGGTATGCCAATACCTGCACATCAGCGAAAAGACTTTGTGGCGTATGCGTACCAAAGGCGAAATAACCTACTCCAAAATCTACGGGCAATACTTCTATACGATTGGGGCAATCAAGGATATGCTTAACGCCAATGCTGTGCAAAGTAGTGACGAATATGTAGCGGAACTTATGGCAAAGGGCAAAAGCTATATCGAAAAAGGCAGAAATCTGAAATCAGGTAAATAACAGGGACGAACTCTTAAAAGTAAAAGCTATGAATATTGATAGAATGGAATTTTTGTCGTGGATGGAGCGAATAATGGACAGGCTGGATATGTTGAGTAACCATATTCTAACGATACTTACAAAAGAAACGTAACAGTATAGACGGCGAGGAACTGCTCGACAATCAGGATTTATTAGGTGCTGCCTCCCTAACAACAGGAGCATGTATTAACCTT
>NZ_JBXBAV010000111.1:0-29535 GCF_056783245.1 Flavobacterium sp. TC780
TTACGTATTGCTAAAGGTTAATACATGCTCCTGTTGTTAGGGAGGCAGCACCTTAAATGTTTTACGGTTAATAGAAGATGATTTTTTGAGAAAGACAATTTGTAAAAATGCAAAAGATTTTTCTAGACAATTTTCAATTGATAGAATGGTAACTAGCCATGAAGAATATTATGAAGGGAGATGAAAAAGGATTTATCGTAAAAACATTACTTCAAGTTATAGTTTTTTTTTATCTATATAATATATTATTTAGAGGATTCCCATTAGGTTTTGGTACTCGACAAATATTTGGTTTTGTCGGTTTAATAATATTTTTAATAGATCAGTTTAAGAAGTATTTTTTGACTGAAGATATTCTAATTAAAAAAAACATAGGTATATTGTTGTTTTTAATTAGTTTGATTGGAATGATAGCCTTAATTACTAATTTGGTTAATAATACAGATGAAAAAGTATTTTTAAGGTATCCTATTAGTTTTATCTCTGTAATTTTTTCTTGTTATTTTGTACTAACTTTTTTTAAGTATAGTTATAATAACGTTTCATATTTGTTAATTAGTAAATATTTTATCAATGCTGTCTTAATACAAGTACTTATTGCAGGGTCAATGTTTTTTATTCCAAGTATAGCCAATTTTTTCAATAGTATACAAAATATTGATGATTTTAATACAGAACGGTTAAAGATGCTTGGAGAATTACGAATTGTAGGTTTTGGAAGTCTCTTTTTTGGATCAGGGGTTGTTAATGGGTTTGCATTGATGCTGATTCCAACTGTATTGAAATCTACAAATAGAAAAAAAGAAAATATTTTTTTCTATGCTTTAGTTTTTTTAATTATATTTTTAATAGGAATGATGATGGCAAGAACTACCATCATAGGAGCTGTATTAGGTTTTTGTTTGTTATTTTTACCTATAAATTTAAAAGAAATTACTTTTTCCAAAGTAGTTTCAGATTTTTTTAAAAATATATTTATTATACCTTTTTTATTAGCTGGAGTGATTCTTATTTTATCAAAGGAGCTAAAAGAGAAATTGATTTTATTGTCTAATTTTGGTTTTGAAATGTTTATCAATTATATTGATGGTAATGGGTTAAATTCTTCTTCTCAAGAAGAATTAAAAGATATGTATATATGGCCAACAACTTTTAAGCCTTATTTAATAGGTGATGGATATTTTATTGATCCTAATAATCCAGATTTATATTATATGGGTTCTGATGTAGGGTATATTAGAATGATTTATTACTTTGGTGTTTTAGGACTATTTATTTATTTATTAACAACCATTTATCCATTGCTAATAGCCTACAAACAAAGTGAAAATAAAATTTATAAAGATTTATTTATTTTTTCAATTTTCTATTTTATAATTTTAAATTTTAAAGGATTCACAGATGTTTTTTTTATATTTATGTTATTTGGCCTTGTTGCGATTTTAAATAAAAAAGTTGTTATTAATTAATTATGTTAGTATCTGTTATTATTCCGGTTTACAATGCCTCTAGTACACTTTTAGTTACTTTAGAATCTGTAAGAAACCAAATATATGATCATTTTGAAATTATAATTGTAAATGATGGTAGTAAAGATTCTTCTGAACAACTAATCAATGATTATATTGAGAGATATCCAAATTTAAAAATAAAGTTTGTTAATCAAGTTAATCAAGGAGTCTCTGTAGCTAGAAATGTTGGTATGAAATTGGCGGAAGGGGAATTTATAGCTCTTTTAGATAGTGACGATGAATGGCTCCCAAATAAATTAAAACGTCAGATTCAAATTCTTAATGGAGATTCCAGTATTGATTTTTTAGGAACAAATAGGGATGGAGAGTATTTTCATAAGTTTTTTAATTTAAAGTTTGAAGTATTAACTATTATATCAGCTAGAAATCTTCTTTATAAAATGTTTTTTATAACTCCCACTGTAATTTTTAAAAGAGAAATTTTAAATGATATTGGCTATTTTGATGAAAGAAAAAAATATGCAGAAGATGCTTATTATTTTATTAAGATAGCACAGAAAAAAAACTGTTACTTGCTAAATGAAAGTTTAGTTATTACAAATAATGGGAAGACCTATTTTGGAGAGAAAGGCTTGTCTAGTAATTTATGGAGTATGCAAAAAGGAGAGCTGTCAAATCTGAATTATGCTTTGAAGAGTTCTATAGTAAATGTAATTGAATATTGTTTTATTTTCATCTTTATGATGCTTAAGTATTTCAGAAGAGTTTGGTTAGTGAAATTCAAAATTTAAATTTATTGTTAGATTAATTAAATTTTTTAATATTATTTTATGAAAAGTAAGCTTAATCGAAAGATTAAATTATTAAGAGTCGTTACGCAAGCGGAGGTAGTTCCTTGGCATTTAAAAAACTTTATAGATAGATCGCAAAAAGATTATGAATTGTATATTATAGGGAATGATGTTACCAAATTTAGTATAGATTATCCATGTGTTACTTTTATAGACAATCAAATTTTAAGAAAGACTTCTGTTTTTTATGATTTTAAGGCTTTAATTAAATTAGTATTACTTTTTATTAGAATTAGACCTCAAATAGTTCATTCTATAATGCCAAAAGCAGGACTTTTAACTTGTATTGCAGGATGGCTAACATTTGTACCAATTAGAATTCATACTTTTACAGGTCAGGTTTGGGCTACTAAATCAGGTTTTTCAAGAAAGTTCTTTAAAATTATGGATATGCTGGTTTTTAAACTAAATACTGTTTGCCTTACAGACAGCCCTTCTCAATCTAATTTTCTTGCACAAAATGGTTTCCTTGTCAATGGAGAGCCTATTCGATATTTAGGAAAGGGATCATTGTCAGGAGTAAATTTAGATGTTTTTGATTTAAATATAGTTAAGGATAGGAACATTTTAAGGGATGAATTAGGAATAGAAAAAAAAGATTTTGTTTATGTTTTTCTAGCCAGAAAGACTATCGTAAAAGGAATAAAAGAATTAATAGAAAGTTTTGCTAAAGTTACGTTTCTTCCAAATGTAAAGTTACTTTTTATTGGACCTGATGAGTCTGATGGACATTTAGAGAAAATATTGAGTGAGAATAAACAAATATTGAATAAAGTTGTAAGTCTTGATATAGTACGAAATCATGAAAAGTACCTTGCCATAAGTGATATATTATGCTTGCCAAGTAGTAGTGAAGGATTTGGAACTATTGTTGTAGAAGCTGCTGCATTAGGTATTCCGTCAATTGGTTTTGATATTGTTGGCTTGTCTGATTCAATTGAAAATGGACACTCAGGTGTTTTAGTTCCTTTTAAGGATGTTGACAAATTTTCAGAAGCAATGATTGAATTGTACCAAAATGTAGAATATAGAAAAGAATTGAAATTTAATGCAAGAGAACGAGTTATAAAATATTTCTCAGCGGATGCTATTTATTCTTTTCAGAATGAATTTTATAAGTCTTTATTGTAATTAAATAAAAAATTATTAAATAAAAATGAAAGTAGCAATTACAGGAGTATCTGGCTTTGTCGGAAAAAATCTTTTCAATTATTTATCAAACAACTCTTGTGAGGTCGTTTCTATTTTGTTACGGAATCGGGAATGGAAAAATAACATAAGTGGTGATGCAATTATACATTTAGCAGGGAAAGCTCATGATACAAAAAACACTAGTAATGCCTCAGAATATTTTAAAATAAATACTGACTTAACAAAAGAATTGTTTGATGTTTTTTTAGAGAGCGAAGTTAAAGATTTTATCTATTTCAGTAGCGTAAAGGCTGTTGCTGATGATGTTCTGGAAGTTTTATTAGAAGATGTGAAACCAAATCCACAAACACCATATGGGCAATCAAAATTACTCGCTGAAGAATATATTTTGTCTAAAGGAATTCCAGAAGGGAAACGAGTTTTTATCATTAGACCATGTATGATTCATGGACCTGAAATAAAGGAAATTTGAATCTGCTTTATAATGTGGTTAAGAAAGGAATCCCTTATCCACTGAAAGCTTTTCATAATGAAAGATCATTCTTAGGGATTGATAATCTCAATTTTATGATTAGAGAAATTCTTATAAATAAACAAGTTTCTTCAGGAGTTTATAATTTTGCTGATGATGAGGTTTTATCAACAAATGAAATAGTTAGAATAATATCTTCAGTTTTAGAGAAAGAAAAGTTTATCTATTGCAATTCCTAAAGTAATTATAAGTGGGATTGCGGCAGTTGGAGATTTAATAAAACTACCCTTGAATTCTGAAAATGTACAAAAGTTAACAGAAAATTATAGAGTTTCAAATGAAAAAATCAAAGCAGCAATTGGAGTTGACAAACTTCTATTTTCTGCTCAAGAAACTTTGCAAAAAACAATAAAAAGCTTCATTGCAAAATAATAAATATTTATTATTTTGTTTTTTTTCGTAGTAATAAAACTTAAAAATAATGAGATAATATGTAAATAAATAAGTAGTATGGGATTTTATGCTTTATTATTGTTAATAATATTATTTTTATTTTTTATAGGTTATAGATATCCAAGTACTGAAAAGATTATTGGTTTGGCGCTTTTAACTATTTTGGTTTTAATTGGAGGATTTAGAGATAGAATAGGTTGGGATTATATTCTTTATACTAATTGGTATCTCAATGGTACTAGAGATGATGGTTTTGAATTTGGTTTTTTGACTATCTTGAAAATTTTTAGACACTTAAATCTGGATTATAAATTTCTTTTTTTCTTTTTTTCTTTTTTTACTTATTTGTTTGTTTATCTAGCAATCAGAAAGTATACTAAAAAAAGTAATCTTTCATTAGTTCTTTATTTTTTAATTCCTGTTTTATTTTTGTGTTCATTTATGTACATAAGACAGTGTTTGTCTGTTGCCATTGCATTTTATGCTTTTACTTTTTTGTTAGATAAAAAATATTTTATTTATTTTCTATGGATGGTTGTAGGGATTTCATTTCATTACAGTTGTTTAATACCATTTGTAGTTTTTTTTGTAATCTACAGTTGGGGATATTGTATAAAAAATTACCATTTGTTTGTATTGATAGGAATTTCATTTATTATGTCCAGAATTGGGATTATTTATTTGATGAGCTTGTTTCTTAAAGATTCTCATTATCTATATTATGTTTCTAGTAAATCGATTCCAGTTTCTTTGCTAAAGCTGTTAGTTATTAATGTAATGGGGATTCTTATAATATATTATTTTAACAAAAAAGGCTTTCAATATAGTTGTCAAAGATATTTGTTGTTACTCTATGTTTGTTCTATTATTTTTTTAAATGTATTTTCAGAATCTAGAGACTTAACAAGAATCTATATTTATTTTAGAATTTTTGAAATTATTCTTGTAGCGGACATTATACGTTATGCCTTGCGAAACAAGCAATTTTTACTTATTGGTTTTATATGTTGCTTTTATTTTTTTCCTTTTTTTAGGGCTATAAAAATTGATGGAGAGGATGTATTAAAAGATGATTTCAAACTGGCTCCCTATAAAACGATATTATTAAAATAATGAGAAATATATTTGCTAGAATGTTTTTTTTAGGTATTAGCTAGCAATTAAAAAATAATAAAACATCTAATTAGATATACTGAAAATTTAATATAACAATCTAAAAAATAAAAATAGATTAATGCAATACACAATACTTGTAATCCTTTTAATGATCATAATGCTACTTTATTTTAAAGTTGCCAATCGATTTAATATCATAGATAAACCTAACGAGAGAAGCTCTCACACAGAAATTACTTTAAGAGGTGGGGGAATTATTTTTTGGTTTGCTGCTTTGTTATACTTCGCTCAGCATATTCAGAGTAATTATTTTTTCTTTGCAGGAATATCTTTAGTTAGTTTAGTTAGTTTTTGGGATGATATACAGAGTTTATCTAATAAAATTCGAATTTCAACACATTTTATTGCAATTACATTGATTTTTTATGATCTGGGAGTTTTTAATTTAATGCCATTATATGGAGTCATTATTGTTTATATCCTAGCAATAGGATTAATTAATGCCTACAATTTCATGGATGGGATAAATGGAATAACTGGTTTGTATACTTTGGTTGTTATGGGATCATTACTGTATGTAAATAAAAACATTCAACTATTTATTGATGCCACTTTTATAAAGTATGCAATGATTGGTAGTTTGGTTTTTTTGTTTTTTAATTATAGAAAAAAGGCTAAGTGTTTTGCAGGTGACGTGGGAAGTATAGCAATTGCTTTTTGGGTAATTTATTTAGTTTTGAAACTTATTCTTGTAACGAATTCAATTATATGGCTTTTGTTTTTGGCTGTTTATGGAGTAGATACTATTTGCACGATAATGCATCGTTTGTTTTTGAAGCAAAACATCTTTGAGGCGCATCGTTTGCATTTATATCAAGTTTTAAGTAACGAATATAAAATTCAACATAGATTGGTTGCTGCATATTATGCAATAGCTCAAATCATAGTTTCGGTTTTAGTTATATGTTTATACCAAAAAGTTCAGGATGTACTACTGTTTATAATAATCATTGCACCACTACTTTTACTTTATACCTTAAAGTTTTATTTTTTGAATAAGAGCAATTTAAAATTAAATATATGATTCCGAAAATAATTCAAGGTGGAGATTTCTCAGATTATCGTGGAACTATTTCGTATGTGAATGATTTTAGCTTTAAGGATATCGAAAGATTCTATATTATTAGTAATTCCGAAGAAAATCCTATACGTGCTTGGCAAGGACATAAACTGGATGCTAAAAACTTTTATTGTGTTAGTGGATCTTTTAAAATCCATTTTGTAAAAATCGATAATTGGGAAAATCCTTCAAAAGATTTAAGTATCGAAACTATAGTAGTTTCTGCCAATGATAATAAAATAGTTCATATTCCTGCAGGTTATGCGAATGCTATTGAATCTTTAGAAAAAGATTCAAAACTAATTTCATTTTCTACTTTGCCACTATCAAAAGTTAGTGATGATGATGTTCGTTATGACTCAGATTATTGGAAAATTAATGAATAAAAAAAGAATTTATCTGTCTCTTTCTCAGCAAAGTGGTTTTGAACAAGAATATGTTCAGAGAGCTTTAGAAACAAATTGGATAACTTCTGGAGGACCAAATGTTGATGAATTTGAAAATGTTTTAGAGATTTATCTAAAAGACGGCTCATTTGTTACGGCTCTAAATTCAGGAACATCCGCGATTCATTTAGCTTTAATATTATTAGGCGTAAAAGCAGATGATGAGGTGATTTCTCAGAGTATGACGTTTTCAGCATCTGCAAATCCTATTTTATACCAAGGAGCAACTCCTGTTTTTGTAGATAGTGAATTAGATACTTGGAATATTTGTCCTAAATTTCTTGAGGTTGCAATTAAAGATAGAATTGCAAAGGGTAAAAAACCTAAAGCTATTATTACTGTCTCTTTATATGGAATGCCTTATAAAATAGATGAAATTCATGCAATTGCAGATTACTATGAAATTCCAATAATTGAAGATAGTGCAGAGGCATTAGGCAGTCATTATAAAGGAAAAAAATCTGGAACGTTTGGTGATTTTGGAGTCTTGTCATTTAATGGGAATAAAATAATTACGACTTCAAGCGGAGGAGTATTAATATCAAAAATAGATAAACTAAAAGATAAAGCAATTTTTTACGCTACTCAATCTAGAGATAATGCTCAACATTATGAGCACAGTGAGGTAGGTTATAATTATAGGATGAGTAACATCTGCGCTGGTATTGGATGTGGGCAAATAAAAATATTAGATAAAAATATCGCTTCACGAAGGGCTATACATGATTTTTATGTAAATATATTTCATGATATAAATGAAGTAACAGTTTTTGAAGAGCCTAATGGAAATTATTTTTCTAACTTTTGGTTAACTACTATTTTGATTAAAAATGATAGTGATAAGAAGATTAGTAGAGAAGCTTTACAATTAGCTTTTGAAGAAGCAAATATAGAATCCCGGCCATTATGGAAACCAATGCATTTACAACCTTTATTTCTTAATTATCCATATTATGGAAAAAAAGTTGCAGAAGAATTATTTGAAAAAGGATTATGTTTGCCGTCAAGTTCAAACTTTACAAATGAAGATAAAAACAGAATTGAAAAAGTAATCAAAACTTTTTTTAATTAAGAAATAAGAAGTATATTTTAATATGAAAATTAAAGAAACATTTATAAAAGATTTAGTAATTGTAGAACCAATCGTGTTTGGAGATGAGAGAGGTTACTTTTTTGAATCATATAGTAAAACCAAGTTTGAAAAATCAGGGATAAATATTGAGTTTGTTCAAGATAATCAATCGTTTTCAAAGAAAGGAACTTTACGAGGATTACATTATCAAAATCCACCTTTTGCGCAAAGTAAATTAATTAGGGTGTTGGAAGGTGAAATTATGGATGTTGTATTAGATTTGAGGAAAAATACTCTTCTACTTATGGGAAATCATTTAGTATTTTATTGTCTGCTGAAAATAAAAAGCAGTTGTTTGTACCTAAAGGATTTGCTCATGGTTTCTCTGTCATTAGCGATACTGCCTCGGTAATGTATAAGTGTGATGAGTTTTATAATAAAGAATCAGAAGGAGGTATAAAATTCGATGATCCTTCATTAAATATTGATTGGGGAATAGATTTAAAAAAGGTTATCATTTCTGAAAAGGATCAAATTCTTCCTTTTATTGAAAATTGTAATAGTTTGTTTTAATGGAAAAGATACTTGTAACAGGGGCAAACGGGCAATTAGGGTCAGAATTATTTATTTTATCTTCAAATTATCCTCAATATAAATGGATTTTTGCGGATAGAAGTCAGATAACTCTGGATGATTTAAATTTACTGCAAACGCAATTAGAAGAATTGCAACCGACTATTATTTTAAATTGTGGTGCTTATACTGCAGTTGATAAAGCAGAAACTGAAAAAGAGTTAGCCGATGTTGTTAATCATTTAGCTGTAGGGGTGATGGCGAAATATTCAGCTAAGAATAAAACAGAACTAATTCATATATCTACGGATTATGTTTTCGACGGTGCATCATCAGTAGCTTTGGATGAAGAAGCTCTAACAAAACCTTTAAATGTTTACGGAGCTACTAAAAGATCAGGGGAGATAGTTTGTTTGCAAGAGAATCCAAATGCTATTATCATAAGAACATCGTGGGTTTATAGTAAGTTTGGGAATAATTTTGTGAAAACAATGCAACGTTTGATGCAGGAAAGAGATTCGATAAGTGTAGTAAATGATCAAATCGGATCGCCAACTTACGCAGCTGATTTAGCAGAAGCAATCATTCAAATCATTTCATCAGAGAAATGGATTTCAGGAATTTATAATTATTCGAATGAAGGAGAAATTAGTTGGTATGAGTTTGCATTGGCTATAAAAGATATTGGAGGATATAATTGTAAAGTAAATGGAATTGCTTCTTCGGCATATCCTACTCCTGCGAAACGTCCTTCTTTTTCTTTATTGGATAAAAATAAAATAAAGAAAGTGTATGGTACAGACGTTCCAAATTACAAAGAGAGTTTAAAAAAAATGATGACACAATTATAGTTGTTGATTTTTTGTTAATATAAATTGATTTAATTTAAAAAAAATGAAAGGAATTATTTTAGCAGGAGGTTCTGGTACAAGATTGCATCCATTGACACTTGCAATGAGCAAGCAAATGATGCCTGTATATGATAAACCAATGATTTATTACCCATTGTCAACTTTGATGATGGCAGGTATAAATGAAATTTTGATTATTTCAACGCCCCATGATTTACCAAATTTTAAAAAATTACTAGGAGATGGTGAGAATTTGGGTTGTAAATTTAGTTATGCCGAAGAAGCTATTCCAAACGGATTAGCACAAGCTTTTGTAATTGGTGAAGAATTCATTGGAGATGATGATGTCGCTTTAATTTTAGGAGATAATATATTTTTTGGAGCCAATATGCAGGAACTCTTACGTTCAAATACAAAGCCAGATGGAGGAGTAGTTTTTGCATATCATGTTTCGGATCCAGAACGTTATGGAGTAGTAGAATTTGATGAAAATCTAAAAGCCATTTCGATAGAAGAAAAACCAGAACATCCTAAATCTCATTATGCAGTTCCAGGATTGTATTTTTATGATAATTCAGTTGTTGAAATAGCGAAAAACATTGAGCCAAGTGCCCGTGGAGAATATGAAATTACTGATGTGAATAAAGTATATCTTTCAAAGGGAGCTTTAAAAGTTGGAATTTTAAGTAGAGGTACAGCTTGGCTCGATACAGGTACGTTTAATAGTTTGATGCAAGCAGGCCAGTTTGTACAGGTTTTGGAGGAGAGACAAGGGCTAAAAGTTGGTTGTATTGAAGAGATCGCTTGGAGACAAGGTTTTATTAATGATACTCAGCTGGAAGAATTAGCATTACCTCTCGTTAAATCTGGTTATGGTGCTTATCTGATGGATTTTTTGAAACAAAAGAGTACTGGTGTTAAAATTTAATTTTTTAAATCCATTATTTCGTATTTTTGTAATTATTATCGGACTCAATAATTCTAAGACTAACTAATTTGAATAATAAACCCACTAATTTAGCAATTTTATTTGCTAAGTACTTTTCGATAGCTAATTTAAGACTTAATATTCATAACCTAAGTTATTTACCTAGGTGGATTATAGTTTTGATGGATGTTATGGTATTGATCTTCTCTTTTACTTTTACTTATTTGTTATTTAAAGGTACTGGTCTAGGATATATTATAACGCATCATGAGTTTTATTTTGTTGGCTCGCTCTTGGGAGTTAATGTTTTTTTCTTTTGGCTATTTAGAACTTATTCAGGGATAATTAGACACTCATCATACATTGATGCGATTAAGCTGTTGTTCTCACAAATGTCAGTATTGATTGTTTTTTTATTCTTCAATTTTGTATTTGAATTATATCATGGAGATAAAGCATTTTTAAATACCGCACTTTTTATAAATATAGTGCTTTCATTTTGTGGTTTGTTTTTATATCGAGTTGTCGTTAAACAAACATTTGAACTTTATTTTGCAGAGAAAAATAATAGTAAATTAATAAGAACTATTATTTACGGAACTGATGCCAACGCGATATCAGTAGCCAACGCATTAAAATTTGAGACGCCTTCTCGTTTTAAAATTGTTGGTTTCGTAGATAAAAACAATCAAAATGCATCGAAGAGGATGCTGGATTTACCAATTTTAATTCAAAAGAAAAGATTACCTGCATTAATGCGTTCTGTTGCAGCTGAAGGGATTATTATTGCTGATAAAAGTCTGTCTAAGGATGAACAATTGATTATTGTAGATCAGTGTTTAGAATTTAACTATAGAGTTTATACAGTACCTTTAATTTCGGATTGGGAAAATCAGAAAGAAATCTCTCAAAAGGTAAAGAATATTCAGATTGAAGATTTACTGGAAAGAAAACCGATTGTATTAGATAGTAAATCTATATCTAAACAATTAAAAGATAAAACCATTTTAATTACTGGAGC
Source organism: Flavobacterium sp. TC780 (assembly GCF_056783245.1). Taxonomy (NCBI): domain Bacteria; kingdom Pseudomonadati; phylum Bacteroidota; class Flavobacteriia; order Flavobacteriales; family Flavobacteriaceae; genus Flavobacterium; species Flavobacterium sp. TC780. Next base: position 11,528 of record NZ_JBXBAV010000111.1, read on the forward strand.
AGCTGGGTCTATTGGAAGTGAAATAGTAAGGCAGGTAATAGGATTTAATCCTAAAAATATAATTTTATTAGATCAGGCAGAAACACCACTGCATAGTCTTTGTTTAGAAACTCAAAATATAATTTCAGATTCTCGGATTCATGCTGTAATTGCCGATGTGAAAAGTAAAGAGGCAATGGAGAGAGTGTTTAAAGTGCATGGGCCACAAGTTGTTTTTCATGCAGCCGCTTATAAACATGTACCCTTGATGGAAGGGAATCCATCTCAGGCTATATTAACAAATATAGAAGGAACAAAAAATTTAGCTGATTTAGCATGTAAGTACAAAGTGAAAAAGTTTGTAATGGTTTCTACAGACAAAGCAGTAAACCCTAGTAATGTAATGGGGGCTAGTAAACGTATTGCTGAAAAATATGTACAGTCATTACATTTGAAAAATCAAAAAGAAAAGGGGAATGATACTACGAAATTTATCACAACCCGCTTCGGAAATGTATTAGGTTCTAATGGGTCAGTCGTTCCTTTGTTTACTAAACAAATTGCCGAAGGAGGGCCACTTACTATAACACATCCGGATATTATCAGATATTTTATGACTATTCCTGAAGCATGTCAGTTAGTTCTTGAAGCTGGCGCAATGGGTAATGGTGGGGAAATATACATATTTGATATGGGAAAACCCGTTCGAATTATTGATTTGGCTCGAAAAATGATAAAATTAGCAGGGTTTATTCCAGAAAAGGAAATCAAGATTCAAATAGTTGGACTTAGACTGGAGAAAAACTTTTTGAAGAATTATTAAATGATACCTCAAAAACGCTTCCTACATATCATAACAAAATTATGATTGCAGAAGAAATTCAGGATGAATATGAGACTCTGCATATTGAAATTGATGAGCTAATTGGAATATCTAAATTTTTTGATAATGATGATATTGTTGCTAAGATGAAAAAAATAGTACCAGAGTTTAAAAGTATGAACTCTAGTTTCGAAATTCTTGATAAATAACATTTATGTAAGATTATTTTTGTTTTAAAATTATTTAAGGTGTTTTTTAATTAAAAGCACCTTTTTTGTTTTTTATAAAACTTAGAATTAAGAATTACAGTAAATAATAATGATTGCATCTAATTGTTATATTTGCTACGGAAAGATAGTATAATTATGGCTCCTAAAAAGATTATTAGCTGTCTGCTTTTCAGACAGAATTTTAAAACTATTCATGAATAAACCAGAAAATGTTTCAACTCCTTGGTTGTTTGAAATAACACCTAAGAATAATTTTTTTTCGCTGAATCTAAAAGAAGTTTGGCAATATCGTGATTTGATGGTTCTTTTCGTAAAAAGAGATATAGTAACTGTTTATAAACAAACAGTGCTAGGGCCACTTTGGTATTTAATTCAGCCTTTATTTACCTCAGTAACATTTACGATAATATTTAATAATGTTGCTGGAATTAATACGGGGACTGTCCCTCCTTTTTTGTTTAATCTTGCAGGGATTACAGTTTGGAATTATTTTACGGCTTGTCTTACCGGAACTTCTGATACTTTTAGAGCGAATGCTGGGATATTTGGTAAGGTATATTTTCCAAGAATAATTACTCCTTTATCTATTGTAATTTCTAACTTGATAAAATTTGGAATTCAGTTTTTGATTTTTATTGTTTTTTATATTTACTATTATTTTCAAGGTGCGGTTATTAGTTTAAATATTGCAGCACTTTTTTTTCCTGTAATTATTGTATTGATGGGAATTCTAGGACTAGGATTAGGGATGTTTATATCGTCATTAATTACTAAGTATAGAGATTTTAGTAATTTAATTGGTTTTGGTGTACAATTGTTAATGTATCTTTCTGCTGTTGTATATCCGATGGCATTGATAAAAGATAAATTACCAAATTATGGTTGGTTAGTACAATATAACCCATTAGCATATATAATTGAGACATCAAGATACATGCTTTTGAACGTTGGTGAAATTTCATTTTATGGCCTTTTTTACACTTTTATAGTGACTATAATTATATTTTTAGCGGGATTATTAGTCTTTAATAAAACGGAAAAAAGTTTTATAGATACAGTATAACTTTTATATGAATTACAATAAATAAATATAATAGATTGTCTTCTTTCTATATAGATGTGAGATAATTGTAGATAAAAATGAGCAAAGACATTATATTAAAAGCCGAAAACATTTCTAAACAATATCGTTTAGGGCAAGTAGGTACGGGAACTTTAAGTCATGATTTAAATCGATGGTGGCATCGCATACGCGGAAAAGAAAACCCCTATTTAAAAATAGGTGATATAAATGATCGAAGTATTAAAGGGACGAGTGATTACGTATGGGCCTTACAAGATATTAATTTTGAAGTTGAACGTGGAGAAGTTTTAGGGATTATTGGTAAAAATGGGGCAGGAAAGTCTACGTTATTAAAAATTTTATCAAAGGTTACTGCTCCAACTACAGGAAGTATCAAATCTCGCGGGCGTATTGCATCATTATTGGAAGTAGGTACAGGATTTAATCCAGAACTTACAGGAAGAGAAAATATTTTTCTGAATGGTGCAATTTTAGGAATGACGAAAAAAGAAATCACATTAAAGTTAGATGAAATTATAGATTTCTCTGGATGTGAGCGTTATATAGATACTCCTGTAAAAAGATATAGCAGCGGAATGACTGTTCGGTTGGCTTTTGCAGTTGCTGCTTTCTTGGAGCCTGAAATTTTAGTTATTGATGAGGTTTTGGCAGTAGGAGATGCTGAGTTTCAGAAAAAAGCAATAGGAAAGATGCAAGATATATCTCGTGAAGGAGGTAGAACTGTTTTATTTGTTAGCCATAATATGGCAGCAGTAAAAAGTTTGTGTACAAGGGGATTGGTATTGGTAAATGGAAAAGTCGCAATGAGTGGAAACGTTGAAAAGGCTGTTAGCTATTATTTGAGCCATGATTCTGAATCAATGAATAAAAAGGTTTTTTCTTCAGAATATGATAAAAATGAATTTATTCTTCATGAAATAAACTTAAACCCATATGGAAAAACCTCTGACGATGTATTAGATGAATTTCAAAAGATAGAAATTAATACATTTTTTACATTAAAAGACAATTCAAAAAAACTTCATTTGACTTATGTTTTAAATAATGATATGGGAGAATCACTCTTTACTTTTTCACATATAAGTAGTGAATTTAAATTGAATGATGGGTTAAATAAAATAAAATGTACTTTTCCTGAGGGATTTTTAAATATTGGGACCTACTATTTATCACTTTATATAATAGAGAATTCTAAAACCACATTGTTTGTGGAGAAGGATATTATGTCATTCATTATTCAAGAAGGAGAAAGACCAATTGGCTCCTGGATGGGTAAAGAGCCAGGGTTTATAAAACCAAAATTTGATTGGTCAATTCAAGGTAATTAAATATAAGATGAATAAAAATATAAAAAGATTATCTAAATTATTAATTAGAAAATTAGGTTATAATTTAAGCAAAATTAGTACTGATATCAAAACGAGTCCTATTGATATGAGCAGTAAAAGCTCTTTATTGTCAAATTTTTATAATACGTTAAAGGAAATTGATTTTCAACCAAAACATATTGTTGATATAGGAGCTAATCATGGTACATGGACAAGAGATGCGCTTTATTATTTTCCGGATGCAAATTACACTTTATTGGAGCCGCAAAGCTGGCTAAAGAAATCATTGCAAGATATTTTAGACACTAATTCAAAAATTCAGTTTTATCCTGTTGGAGCTGGTGAAAAAAAAGGATCTTTTCTTTTCACGATAGTTGATAGAGATGATAGCTGTTCTTTTAGATACACTAAAGAAGAAGCAGAAAGAGAAGGATTTAAGCAAATAGAAATTCCCGTGGTAACATTAAATGATTTACTTTCAGAAATTAATTTGCCTATCCCAGATATTATTAAGATTGATGCAGAAGGTTTAGATATTGAGGTTTTAAGAGGAGCAAGTAATTTTTTTGGTAAAACAGAAATCTTTATGGTCGAAGCAGGAATAGTAAATAAAGCTTTTAATAATAGTTTTTTAAAATTAATTAATTTCATGGATGAAAAGGGATATAGGCTATTTGAAATAACAGATTTGAACAGGCCTTTTGAATTAAAAGTTTTATGGCTAGCCGAACTTGTTTTTGTTAAAAAGAATGGCTTTATTGATTTACAAATTATTTCTTAAGAATAAAATTAAATAGCTAATAGAATTGAAAAGTAATTCATTAAACGGAAATAATCAGAAAGAATTAAAGATATCAGTTGAGATGATTACTTTTAAACAAGAACTCTATATACAAGAAGCTGTAGAGGGTGTTTTAATGCAACAAACTGATTTTGATTTTGAATTAATTATTGCTGATGATTGCTCTCCAGATTCTACGGCAGAAATAATTGAAACAATTATAAAAAATCATCCAAAAGGTAATATAATTAAATATTTTAGACACAAAGAAAATATTGGAATGCAAGCTAATAGTACTTTTGCATACAATAAATGTAGGGGGACATATGTTGCCTTGTGTGAGGGAGATGATTATTGGACTGATCCTTTAAAATTACAAAAACAAGTTGATTTCTTAGAAGCTAATCCTGATTATGTTTTGTGTTTTCACTCAGTAAACATTTTGAAAAAAGATGGTACAATTGTAGAAGATTTTATTACAAAAGTACCAGAAAATTATGAAACATTAGAAACATTAGCCCGATTAGGAAACTATATACATACGCCCTCTGTAGTTTTTAGAAATATAATAAAAGAATTTCCATTTGAATTTGAGCTTTCTCCTATTGGGGATTATTTTTTATACATGATGCTTGCCAAAGAAGGGAAATTAAAATATATTGAAGAAGATATGGCAGTTTATAGATATGGAGTTGGTGTTTTTTCGAGTAGCTCAGATTTAAGTATAATTAAAAGTAATTTAAAATTATTTGTTTGTTTACTATCTTATTTCAATGAAGAAAAAATTAATAAAATTATATTTAAAAGACAATTAGAATCAGTCTTAGCTTTAGAATTATCTTTACACAGTAAATATTCGGATAGTTTTGTTTCTAATCATATTTTTTTTGTATTATTAAAAATTGTTAAGGGTAATTATAAATTTCCTAAAAGGATGATCAAGAAAATTTACTATAAATTAAAAAACTGAAGTTTGAGCATTAAAAGGTTTAACTTTTAAGGATTTATGTTTGGTTTTAAAACTTTATAATGGATATGCTTGCGATAATAATACCATACTATAAACGGATTTTTTTTCAGTCTACACTTCAATCTTTAGCAAATCAAACAGATAAACGTTTTAAGGTTTATATTGGTGATGATGCAAGTAGTGATAATCCATTAGAATTATTAAGTCAATTTCATGGAAAGTTTGAATTCTTTTATCATCGTTTTGAGGAAAATTTAGGAAGTATTTCGCTAGCAAGGCAATGGGAACGCTGTATTGAATTAAGCAAAGAAGAGGAATGGATAATGATTTTAGGAGATGATGATTTTATTGATAATAATTTGGTTGAATTATGGTATGTAAATTTTAATTTATTTTATAAGAAAGCACAAGTTATTCGATTTGCATCTAAAATAATAATTGAGAAAAATAATACGGTTAGTGAGATCTTTACGCACCCTATATGGGAAATGGCCACAGTTTCATTCTACAGAAAGTTTGAGCATTTGACAAGGAGCTCGCTATCTGAATATGTTTTTTCAAGAGAATCATTTCTTAAATTCGGATTCTATGATTATCCTTTAGCATGGAATAGCGATGATCGGGCCTGGTTAGATTTTTCTGATGATCAACCTATTTTTACGATTAATGAATGTGTTGTGTTTGTTAGACTCTCAATATTTAATATTTCTGGAAAACAAGATAATAATAATCTTAAGAGTTTTTCCGTAGTATCTTTTTTTAGGTTTTTAATCTTAAAAAAACTAAAAAATTATACGAATCAAGAAAAGGAAAAAATCATCAGGTTTTATGAAAATGAAATAAGTAAACAGAGAAAATTAAAATTGTCTGAATTTTTTTTTGTATTATATTTTTATTTGAAATATTTTAATTTTTTTTTGACAAAAAAGTTCATTAAAAGATTTTTGAAAAACATTTTAAAAAGGCATGAATAAAAAAGTTTCCCTTATCGTTCCTTGTTATAACCAAGCCCAATATCTAGAAGAGGCTTTACAATCGGTCTTATGTCAAACTTATGAGAATTGGGAATGTATAATTGTAAATGATGGAAGCCTTGATAATACAGGAGAAATAGTCGAAAAATGGAGAAAGAAAGATGGTCGTTTTAAAAGCATTTATCAAAAAAATGGAGGACTGAGTAGTGCTAGAAATTTGGGTATTTCTGTAGCAATTGGAGAAGTGATCTTACCATTGGATGCTGATGATAAAATAGGTTTAAATTATGTTTCATTGGCTATAGAAGCTTTTGAGAAGAATTCTTCTTTAAAAGTTGTGTATTGTAAAGCAGAAAAATTTGGAGAAGAAATAGGTGAATGGAAGTTACCTTCTTTTTCACTTTTTAATTTAAGTAGGAATAATTTAATATTTTGCTCTGCTTTTTTTAAAAAAGAAGATTGGAACTCAGTTGGAGGTTATGATACGTCAATGAAACATGGGTGGGAAGATTGGGAATTATGGATCGCTATTTTAAAAAATGGAGGTACTGTAAAGCGATTGGAGGAAGTTCATTTTTATTATAGAATTAAAAAAACATCAATGCTTCAATCGATGAATCGTAAAAATGAGATTGATATTTTAAATTATTTAAGTGTAAAGCATGCTGATTTTTTTGTAAAGTATTATGGCTCATTTAAAGAAATGGAATACCAATTAACAGCATTAAAAAAAATGAATGAATTAAATCTAAAAAGCGAAAAATTTGTAATAGATATTTTTTGTAAGAAATTCTTTGGGTTTACTGTGTTCGGGAAATATAAATAATCTTATTTAGAGTATAACTTAGATTTAGTAGTTGAAATAATACTTGAAATGTCTGAAAATAAAATACAATTTTTAGCTTATTATCTTCCACAATATCATCCTATAGAAGAAAATGATGAGTGGTGGGGTAAAGGTTTTACCGAATGGACAAATGTAACTAGAGCGAAACCTTTATTCAAAGGACATAATCAGCCCATTTTGCCTGGTGAATTGGGCTTTTATGACTTAAGGGTACCAGAAATACAAGAACAACAAGCTCAATTAGCAAAAGATTATGGAATTGATGGTTTTATATATTATCAATATTGGTTTGGAAATGGTAAAATGTTACTAGAGAAACCTGCTGAAGCTATGTTGAACAATAAAAAAATAGATTTACCTTTTTGTTTTTGTTGGGCAAATGAAACTTGGAAAGGTATTTGGCATGGTTTAGATAATCCAAATGTTTTAATCGAGCAGACTTATGACGATGAAAGAGGATATCAAATTTATTTTGATTATTTATTACCTTTCTTTAAAGATGAACGCTATATCAAGATAGATAATAAACCGATGTTTCATGTTTATCGATTTGATGATATTCCAGATCCAGATCAATTTATAACTGTATTTAACGATTTTGCTATTGTAAACGGATTTAATGGTATTTATTTTGTTGCTACGCATGGATCTGATATGATTTTTAAAAATAATCATATATACGGGAAAGTTGGAATTGAAGTGTTTCATAACATGAGATATAAAAAAGGGTTTTTATTTGAAGATGTTAGATATTTAGGTTGGCTTGAAAGAAAAATAAAAGTTAAACTTGGTTTTACAAACGAAATAGGAAAGAGACTCAAGCCTTTGATTTTTGATTATAATAAGGCAGTTTCTCGTTTTAATGTCACTTTTCCTGATAAGAAATATATACCCTGCGTTTTTCCGAATTGGGATAATTCTGCAAGAAGTGGAAAAAAATCACTAATCTTTATGAAATCGAATCCAGATTCTTGGAAAGTTCATTTAGAGAAAACATTGAAAGAATTGTTGAAAAATCCAAAAAATCCACAAATAATAATAATAAAATCATGGAATGAATGGGCTGAAGGAAATCATTTAGAACCAGATGCCAAATATGGTTTAAAATGGTTAGCAGCTTTAAAAAAAGTTAAATATGGAGAATAGTTATTCAATATCAATTATAATTCCATGTTATAATGATGCTCAATATATTGAGCAGTCAGTACTTTCTGCAGTTAATCAAACTTATCCATATATTGAAGTTATTGTTGTAGATGACGGCTCAAATGCTGAAACTAAAAAAGTCTTAAAAAAATTAGAATCTAAAATATTTAAATTAATCACTCAAGAAAATTACGGACAAAGTAAAGCGAGAAATATAGGTATTGAAGTAGCAAATGGAAATTACATTTTGGTGCTAGATAGTGACGATTACATTGAACCGACTTTTTGTGAAAAAGCATGTACAATTTTTAAAAATAATTTAGATTTAAAATTGGTAAGCTGTCAGGCCAATTTGATTTCTGAAAGCAATAAAACAATTCTTTTTAAACCTACTGGAGGCACTATTAAGGATTTCTTATTCTCTAATGCAGCACTTGGAACTTCAATGTTTAAAAAAGACGATTGGAACAATTCTGGGCGTTATGATGAAACAATGAAAAAAGGTTTTGAAGATTGGGAGTTTTTTATCAGACTTTTAAAAAATGGAGGAAGTGCCACAATAATTCAAGAACCATTGTATAATTATAGGAAAAGAAATAATTCTACAACTGCAAAAGCTAATCTGGATAAGTATGAGTTATTGAATTATATTTACACAAAGCATAAAGAGCTTTACATTAGTAATTATAACCTTTTTGTTGATAATCTCTTATCTCAGACCCAGAGAGAAGAACACGAAAAATTGAAGTATTTAAAAAAAATTGAATATCGATTAGGATATTTATTGTTAAGGCCACTACGATTCATAAAAAGTTTTTTAAATAAATGAAACCTATAGTAACTATAGTAATGGCAACTTATAATAGAGGTCATTTTATTCTAGAAACTTTATCTTCGATTCAGAGTCAAACTTATCCAGAGTGGGAATGTTTAATTATTGATGATGGAGGAACAGACAATACATTAGAAGTAATCAGTCCTATTTTAGATTTAGATTTACGTTTTAAATTTTTTAAACGGCCAAATCAATATGGAAAAGGGTTACCAGGTTGCCGTAATTACGGTATGGATATGGCTAAAGGGGAGTATATTATCTTTTTTGATGATGATGATATAGTTCATCCGCAAAATTTAGAATTATGTGTTACGGAATTAAATAAAAATGAAGCTTCATTTTGTAGATATCAGAGAGAAGTTTTTTTTAATGAATTTGACTATAATTTTGATTATTCTAAAAAATATACATCATTTAAAATCGATGTTAATGATCTGGAAAGAATACTAAATAATGATTTGCCATTTAATTCTTGTGCGGTAATGTGGAAGAGAGAGTGTTTTGTTAATAATCGATTTGTAGAACATTTGATGTTTGCAGAAGAATGGGAATTGTATTCCAGAATTGTATCTACAGGAATAAAGGGTGTTTCAATAAATAAATGTTTATTTTATGGAAGAAAACATTCTAATTCAAATACAGGTGAGTTTTTTCAGAATAATCCAATTAGGAGAGCTTCTCAGGCTGATGCGGTTATTTTGGTCGTTCAGAATTTAAAAGATAAACAATTGTTTACAACTCCATTAATTCAATATTTTGTAACCTTTTCTATTGGTTTTAAAGAATATGATTTGTTTAAACGGATACAAAATGTTTTAGATCTAAGTTTTTTTAAACATTTAAAATGGAGTTTATTTTATCATTCTTACTCTTTGCGTCTTCCAGTTTATAAAATAAAAAAACGATTTAAAAAATGAAAATCCTTCTCTGTTTTGGTACTCGTCCAGAAGCTATTAAAATGGCTCCATTATATTATGAATTAAAAAGTAAACAACTTGAAGTTATTGTTTGTGTTACGGCACAACACCGACAAATGCTAGATCAAGTTTTGGATTTTTTTGAGATAGTACCAGATTATGACCTCGATTTAATGCAGGCAAATCAAAGTTTGAATAAATTAAGTGCTAAAATCCTTTGTAAAATAGACGAAGTTTTAATAATAGAGAAGCCTGATTTAATTTTAGTGCATGGAGATACTACAACATCTTCAATGGTTGCTTTGGCTGCATTTCATTTAGGTATAAAAGTAGGTCATGTAGAAGCAGGATTACGAACATATAATAAAAAGGCACCGTTTCCGGAAGAAATTAATAGACAATTAACCAGTAGATTGGTAGATTTTCATTTTACTCCAACACTTCAAGCAACACAAAACTTACTAAACGAAGGTATTCTCCCCAAAAGTATTATTGAAACTGGTAATACAGTTATTGATGCATTATTATGGACTATAAATAAGATATCAAAAAAAGATTATCATCATCCAGAAATTGAAAAATTAAAAAAAGAAATTCCAAGTAAAAAAAGAATAGTTTTAGTAACTGGACATCGAAGAGAGAATTTTGAATCAGGTTTAAGAAATCTGTGTGAAGCACTTTTAAAAATTTCAGAAAGAGAAGATGTTACGATTGTTTATCCAGTTCATTTAAACCCAAATGTTAAAAGAATAGTTTCTGAATTACTTTCAAATAAAAAAAATATTCTTCTGATTCAGCCAGTTTCTTATCCAGTATTTATTTGGCTGATGCAGCAATCTTTTTTGATTGTGACAGATTCTGGTGGAATTCAGGAAGAGGCTCCGTCATTAGGTAAACCTGTTTTGGTGACTAGGGATGTTTCTGAAAGACCAGAAGGGGTTAAGGAAGGGTTTTCGACCTTGGTAGGAACTGATAAAAATAAAATTATAAATACTATTCAACTTATTTTAGACGATTTTAAAGGATTTAAAAAATCAAAAAACCCTTATGGAAATGGAGATACTTCTAAAAAGATTGTCGATTATTTAATGTTTTGCAATGAAAATATCTATAGCGGCAAATCCGTTAAATAAATATGAAAAAAATACTTAAAGAATTTTTATATCGTAAAGGATATAAAATAAGCAAGATAAATAAAAATAATTTATTAAATGATAATCCATTTTTGGCAATTCAGTCGCGACTGGGTAGTAATCCAATTATTTTTGACATTGGAGCAAATTTGGGACAAACAATATTCAAAGTAAAAACAATATTTCCAAATTCATATTTACATAGTTTTGAACCAAGTAAAGATTGTTTTAAAAGGATTACTCAAGACTATGGGAATGTTGAAAATGTGTTTTTGAATAATAAAGCCGTAGGTTGTGAAAAAGGTTCTTTAGAATTTAATGAATATTCTTGGAGTGCTTTAAATTCATTTCTTAAAAGGGCTTATACAAAATCAGAAATAATTGATACTTATTTCGTAGAGATTGTTTCTGTTGACGATTATTGTAGCGAAAATGATATTCCATACATTAATCTTTTAAAGACAGATACAGAAGGCTTTGAACTTAATGTCTTGCAAGGAGCAAACAAAATGATGAATCAAAATAAAGTTCAGTTTGTTTTTGTAGAAAATTTTTTCACGAAAATTATATCGGGCAATCTTCATTTAGTGATATATTTAATTATCTTTCTCAAAACGGATTTAAGATGATTAGATTCTATGATTTTGAATATACTAATGAAGGCTTTGCCTCAAGAACGGATGCCTTATTTATAAACGAAAACTTCATTAAATACAATTGCTTGAAAAATATATTAAAAATTTTAGTTATTGTAGATTCTATTGATATAGAGGATAGTAGCGGATCAAAAGCAAATGTGGCTTTGATCAACAATTTAAAAGAAGCTGGTTTTGAACTTTTAGTATATCATTATACTTTAAGAAATATTAAATTAAAAGGGATAAAAACAATTGCTATTCCTGAAATAAAATGGAGTATTATCTTTTATTTTTTAAGTAGGTTACAGCGCGTTTTTAAGCCGAAATTTAAAAATTAATCTAGCTCCTTTTTTTGAGCGGTTATTTGGTTTTTCATTTACATTTTTTAACGATACCAAGAGTATTAGTAAATCGTTAAAAAAAATATTGTTTTTAGTCTGATTTGGTATTGACTTTGAGTAAAGGAGCGAGTTTTAGATCACATTATGCAGTACTTCAATTGCCACATTTACATCATAAATGGATAGTTTATGTGCATGATCCATATCCGTTTCATTATTATCCGAGACCTTATAACTGGGTAGAATCAAGCTATTATCAAAAAGAGCTTTTTTTAGAGATTATCAGAAAAAGCAAAATACAGTGCTTTTCCTAGTCAATTATTAAAAGAATGGATGAGCAGTTATTTTCCTAAATTCGATAAAACGGGAACTATTTCCACATCAAAATGAAAAATATGAAGTTCAAAACACTGTCTTTCCATCTTATTTTGATATTTCGAAATTCAATTTGCTACATGCTGGAAATTTACTGAAACAGCGATCTCCAGAAGGTTTGATAGAGGGATTTAGAATGTTTTTAGAGAGAAATCCTAATGCAAGAAATGAATCAAGACTTATTTTATTAGGAAATGCTTCATACCACACAGAGATGCTTGAAAATTATAAACAAAATATTTCTGAAATTTTTATTCATATTGGAAATAAACCTTTTGATGAGGTGTATCATTTACAAAAAAATGTATCAGTCAATATTATTTTAGAAGCAAAAGGAGAAATCAGTCCTTTTTTGCCAGCTAAGTTTCCACATTGTGTTGAGGCTAATAAAACTATTCTTTCTTTATCTCCTTTATTATAGTGAAACTAGAAGGTTATTAGGGAAAGATTATGAGTTTTGCTCAGAAGTTGATGATGTAGATAGAATCGCTTCATTAATAGAACAGCTATATCAATTATGGAAGCAAAATCCAGACTGTTTAAATTTAGATAGAAAAGATTTAGAAGAATATGTATCAGCCACATATTTAAAGGAAGTAATCAATAAACTATCAGCTAATTAATGGTGAATTCTAGTTTTTAAATCTTAATTACTACCAAAAATCGTAAAGATGATTTGGCTTTTACATTACAAAAAATTAAATGTTTAATAGATAGAGATGATGTTGTTTGTGTTATTTTTGATGATGGATCAATTGACGGAACTTCAGATTACTTTTGAAAAAGAACTATCCTAAAATTACCTTGCATACCAATAAAACCTCTAAAGGGTATTTATATTGTAGGAATATGATGTTGAATGAAGCAAGAACGGATTTCTCTATTTCATTAGATGATGATGCGCATTTTGTTACTTGATGAACCATTAGAAATAATAGAAGATTATTTTAATAAAAATGAGGAAGTAGGTTTGTTCAGTTTTAGAATTTTCTGGTCAAAAGAAAGTCCAAACAATATTTCTTCAAATGATTATCCAACACGTGTAAAAAGTTTTGTTGGCTGTGCCCACGTTTGGCGTATGAAAGCTTGGCGGGATATTCCTGCTTATCCAGAATGGTTTGTTTTTTATGGAGAAGAAAATTTTGCCTCCTATCAATTATTTAAGAAAAAATGGGAAGTACATTATTTACCTGATGTCCTAGTCCATCACAGAGTTGATGTGAAATCTAGGAAAAAAGATAAAGATTATAGTATTCGTTTGAGAAGATCCCTCCGAACTGGCTGGTATTCTGTACTTTTTATTTTATCCCTTAAATGAAATTCCTAAGCGATTTTTATATACTTTGTGGATACAGTTTAAAATAAAAGTATTTAAAGGAGATTTCAAAGCTCTGTTGGCTATTTTGCAAGCTTTATTAGATCTTGTCTGGAACTTGGATAGATTAATAAGACAAAGTAATAGATTGACAAGGCAGGAATTTAATGAATTTACTAAATTATCTGATACTAAATTGTATTGGAAACCTGAACAAAAAACATAAAAGAATCTTTTTTTATTTTCAAAAAACTAATTAATAAAGTTTAACAATGAAAACAACTGCTATCATTCCGTTACGCAAAGGATCTAAGGGAATACTAGGGAAAAATAAAAAAAAAATAGTTGGACGGCCTCTGTTTTCTTGGGTGCTTTCAGAGGCTGTTTTTTCTAATTTAGATGAAGTTTATGTGTTTACCGACGATGTTGAAATTATCAACTATGTTAATCGAGAATACGCTTGGAGTCCAAAAGTAAAGACGGCTTTGCGTTCCGAAGAAAATGCTACGGATACTGCCTCTACCGAAAGTGCAATGATTGAGTTTGTTGAAAGTATAACGGCAGATTTTGAAGTTTTATGCTTATTGCAGGCAACATCTCCTTTTACTCGGGCTATGGATATTAATGCTGTTTTGAAAGAAGTGAAAGAAGGTAGAAATTCAGCTTTGACGGTAGTAAATACACATCAATTCACATGGAATGCTAATGGAACACCTCAAAACTATGATGTTTTTCAACGCCCCCGCCGTCAGGATTTCGAGGGATTGTTAATTGAAAATGGCGCAATATATGCCACTACCAAAAAGAGTTTTTTAGAAACAAAAAATCGAGTGAGTGGAAGTATTGGCCTTGTACATATGTCTGAAGATAGTTTAACTGAAATTGACTCAATGACTGATTGGGTTATTGTTGAAAATTTGTTGATACAGCGTTTGAAAAGAGAAAAAATGCAACAACGTATTGAATATTTGGTTTTGGATGTAGATGGGGTATTTACAGATGGACGTGTGGCATACAATAAAAATGGAGAAGATTTTAAAGTATTTGACATGCGTGATGGTATGGGATTAGAGATACTAAGACAAAATAATGTTAAGATTATCGTTTTGACCTCAGAAGATTCTGAATTAGTCGCACAACGTATGCGAAAATTGCAAATTGAAGATACTTTTTTATTTGTAAAAGATAAGTATAGTTTTTTACAACATTATTTACAAATGCGAGGAATTACAAAAGGAGCATTAGCTTACGTAGGGGATGACATAAACGATATGGCTAATATGTGTAGCGTGGGCTGGTCATTCGCCCCAGCCATGCTGTCGATGCCATAAAACAAAACGCTGACTTTGTTTTGACCAATACGTCAGGTGCGGGAGCAATTAGAGAAGTATGCGAATGGATTATGAAATACAATGTCAGATATTAATTAGTTTTCTCATCAGAAATGCTAAGAATTTTTAATAAAGAATATTAAAATATAATTTAAGAAATAAGAAATGAAAAATTATAAAACTCCATATGTAATTGCAGAAATTGGATGCAATCATAAAGGAGATATGAAGATTGCAAAAGAACTGATTCGCATGGCAAAAATTTATTGTCAGGCTGATGCTGTAAAATTTCAAAAACGAAATAATGTAGAATTGTTAACTGAAACACAATATAATGCCCCTCATCCAAATCCAGCTAATTCATATGGAGGTACTTATGGAACTCATCGGGAATATTTAGAATTCAATCTTGAACAACATGCTGAATTGAAAGAATATTGTGAAGGATTAGAAATGACGTATTCTACTTCTGTATGGGATCTGACTTCTGCTAAGGAAATAGCTTCTTTGGAACCAAACTTTATAAAAATTCCTTCAGCTTGTAATAACAATTATGATATGTTGTCTTGGTTGTGTGATAACTATCAGGGAGAAATTCACATTTCAACGGGAATGACAACTAAATCGGAAACTGATAATTTAGTAAGTTTTTTTATTGAGAAAAAACGTAATCAAGATTTAGTATTGTACAACTGCACTTCAGGTTATCCTGTTCCTTTTGAAGATGTATGCTTGTTGGATATTAATTTACTAAAGGAAAAATATGAAGGTATCGTAAAATATATTGGCTTTTCCGGGCATCATTTAGGGATTGCAGTGGATATAGCTGCGTATACCTTGGGAGCTAATATCATCGAAAGACATTATACTCTAGATAGAACCTGGAAAGGAACTGACCATGCTGCTTCATTAGAACCAGAAGGCTTACGCAAGCTGGTTCGTGATTTGAAAGCTGTTAATAAAGCTTTAACCTTTAAAGCCCAAGATGTTTTACCTATTGAACAAGTACAAAGAGAAAAATTAAAAAATAGAAAAGTTTAAATTATTATAGTCAAAGGATTTTAGTATGTCTTCAAAAAAAATAATGGTTTTGTTGCCTGATGGGGGAGGATTAGAAATTTCGTTTATTCTTCATTTAAAAATTTTAGGTGATGAATTGGGTTTTGAGCCAATTTATTGGAATGCCAGTAATTTTCCAATCAAAAAAGGTTAGGATTTGAAGAAATAAAAATTAAAAATGGGAAAGTTACACGATTAACACCTCTTTTTTTAAGAGCTAAAAAACATATCGAATTAAATCTTTGGAAAAAAAAGTTTAACGATATGATTTATGATAAATATAAATTTCCTTTAAGTTTTGAAGGGCTGAATAATTCACTAAAAAGTCTTTTTGTTATTTTTTTAATTCAGTTTTATGCTTGGATTAAGGTTTAATTCGGTTAAGAAAAAAAATTGATAAACAAGAACGAAAAAATCCGAATTATAAAATTTGTAAGAGACAACTGTTAGAAAACAAGCCTCAAATTGTGTTTTGTTCTAACCAAAGGAATTCGCAAGCCATTAGTATAATTCTGGCTTCAAGAGATTTGGGAATAAAAACAGTTTGTTTTATACAATCCTGGGATAATGTTCCTAAGGCAATGATTGTGTATGAGGCTGATTATTATATGGTATGGAGTGATTTGATAAAAATGAGTTGCTAAAATATTATCCATTAATAGCTGAGCATCAGGTTTTTGTTACAGGAACTCCCCAATTTGAAACTCATTTTGATGAAAGTTTAGCTTTATCTAGAGAAACGTTTTTTAAGGAGCATAGTTTGGATATGGCAAGAAAATATGTCTGTTATTCGGGAGATGATTTAACTACTTCCCATTAGATAGTATTATTTAGAAGATTTGATTAATGTAATAAGAATCTAAATTTAGAAGGAGAAAATTTGGGGATTATTTATAGAAAATGTCCTCTTGATAATTCTGATAGATATAATTTCGTTTTAGAGCAAATAAAGATATTGTGCAGGTAATTAATCCATTGTGGGAAAAAATTGGTGATGTTAGCGATTTTATGCCTTTCCCGAAGATGCACAATTGTTGTATAATATCTGTGAGCACAGTGAAATGGTTGTGAATATTTGCTCGACTACCATTTTTGATTTTGCTATGCATAATAGGCCTTGTATTTACTTAAATTATGAACAGCCACAATTAAAAAAAGGAATTCGAGATATTGGGCAAAATTATGATTATGTACATTTTAGGTCGATGCCAAGTAGTGAAGCCGCTGTTTTTTGTATAATAAGAAGCTACTAAAAGAACAAGTGAAAAAAGTTATTAGTAACAAAGTTTCTAATGTAGCAGAGTGTAAAACATGGTTTACAATAGTGGCAGGAAAAGAACCTGAATTGGCATCAGAAAGAATGTGGAAAGTTTTTAATCAATTGTTATCATAGTTAATAATTAGTTATGTTTCAAAGAATAGCAGTTCTCTGCAATTATAAATTATTTCTGAAAGAGTTGGAGGTATGGATTATTTTTTCTGGAATTTCGATAAAAAATGTAAGGATCATAATATTCATGTTGATTGGTTTTTTCCTAACAATTCAAATCATGGAAATTATTCGGATTTGACTATCTACAGTAGTGAAATAGAAAATGTAGAAAATTATTTCCTCTCTTTTTGTAATCAAAATAAAAAGCAATATTCGCATATTATTACTCATTTTGTAGAGTTGTGTACTCCATTTTTTTATAAAGTAAAAAAAATTTCAAAAGCTAAAATAATTGCTATTGATCATAATCCGAGACCATTAAACGGATATGGATTAAAGAAGAAAATCCATAAAAGACTTAAAGGAATTTTATTTTCGAGATATATTAATGTTTTTGTTGGGGTATCTGATTATACAGTAAGGTGCTGCCTCCCTAACAACAGGAGCATGTATTAACCTTAGCAATACAT
>NZ_JBXBAV010000112.1:0-10113 GCF_056783245.1 Flavobacterium sp. TC780
TGTTTATAGCATACTTGCCATTCAGAACAATGTAGTTTTCCCTAGTTTAAATTTCGAAACACCGATGCAGGAATTTAACTTGACACCACAAACAACATTAAAACATAAAAATATCGAGCACGTATTATCCAATTCTTTTGGGATTTGGCGGTAATTGTTCCACTCTTAATATTTTCTAAAAACAAATGAGAAAGACATATATAAATGGTACAGGTTGTCTTTCAGCTCAAAAAACATTTGATACTGTTTTTTTGGAAGATGCCGAATGGGATAAAAATGACAATGTTTTATTTTTAAAAAAACCGGTTTACAAAGATTTCATTTCTCCGGTTGCAAGCCGAAGAATGGCTAATGGAATCAAAAACGGAATTGTAGCTTCGGCTTATGCCTTAAAAGAAGCGAATATTACAAATGTCGATGCTATTATTACCGGAACCGGAATGGGTTGCAATCCAAGTATTCAGACAAATTCTTAAAAGCAATTATCGATAATAACGAAGAGTTTTTAACGCCAACTGCTTTTATACAATCTACACACAATACTGTTGGAGCACAAATTGCTCTTATGCTACAATGCAAGGGATATAATTTTACTTATGTAAATGGTGCAATCTCATTTGAGTCGGCTCTTTTAGATGCAAAAATGGGAACAAATAGAAGAAAACGAAGCCAACTCTATATTAGTTGGTGGAGTTGATGAAAATGGCGATTATACAATTTCGCTTTTTAAATTGGCAGGATATATAAAAGAGGATCGAGATGAACCTTACCAACTTTTGAACGAAACTACAAAAGGATATATTTATGGTGAAGGAGCTAGTTTTTTTGTTTTAGAAAATGAGAAAAAAGATACTACCTATGCAGAGCTTCTTGATGTAGAAATCAAAAACAAACTACAAGAAAATGAAGTAGAATCTGAAATTGTTGAATTTCTGAAATCGAATAAATTAGAAATCTCGGATATTGATGCTGTTGTTTTAGGTTTTAATGGTGATGTTGAATTTGATTCTTATTATAAAAACGTAACCGAAAAAGCTTTCGCAAATACACCACAGGTTTATTACAAACATTTATGTGGAGAATACAATACGGCTTCATCTTTTGGATTATGGGTGGGTTCTAAAATTATCCAAACACAAACAATACCAGAACTAATTAAAATTAATTCATTAGAAAACTCAGCGTACAATACTATTTTATTATACAACCAATTAAACGGTAAAGACCATAGTTTTACATTAATTTCAAAATGATAACGCATAAAAACACTGCTGTATTTTTTATCATCCTATTGCTTTTATTGCTTCTTACGAAACTTTATATCGCAATCAATTTTTGGTGGTTTATCCTGATTGGTCTTATCTGGCTGAGTATTGTGTCGATAAACTCGGCACGAATAAATTCTAATTATCATGTAAGAGCCTATTGCAATAATCCATCGCTAACCCATAAGAAAATTGCATTAACATTTGATGATGGCCCAAGCGAAACTACATTAGAAATTCTGGACGTTTTAAAAAAATACGATGTAAAAGCTACCTTTTTTTGTATTGGAAAAAATATCGAGAAACATCCCAAAATTATAGAACGTATTTTATCCGAAGGACATCAGGTGGGAAATCATTCATACAGTCATTCTCATTTTTTTGATTTTTACAATGCCCAAAAAATACTCGAAGAACTGGAGAAAACAGATGCACTTCTGGAAAAATTCACTTCAAAAAAAATCAAGTTTTTCCGTCCTCCTTATGGCGTAACAACACCATCTATTCGCAGAGCCATAAAATTAAGTGAGCATAAAGTAATTGGTTGGAATATACGATCGCTTGACGGCGGAATCAAAGACCAAAAAATCATTTACAATCGTATTATAAAACGACTTTCTCCCGGCGGAATCGTACTTTTGCACGATACGGCTAAACATTCGGTTTTGGTCTTGGAACAGTTCTTACAGTTCCTGCAACAAAACAATTATACCGTGATTACGGTTGAAAAACTTTTGAATCTTAAAGCATATGAGAACTAAAATATATTTATTCGCTATTATTCTGAATCTGTTCGCTTGGAACTCTTCCGCACAAGAACAAAAAATGTCCGATAGTGAAATCACAACTTTCAAACAATCGGTTAATGTAGTTTCTAAAAAGATAAAAACATTAAGTACAGATTTTGTACAATACAAACATTTGGATTTTTTATCCAAGGATATTGAAACATCTGGAAAGATGATTTTTAAAGAACCTAGCTTGTTGCAATGGCAATACAAGAAACCGTACAATTATAGCATTGCTTTTAAAAACGGTAAAATCCTAATTAATGACGAAGGTAAAAAGAGTGCTGTTGATATTGGTAACAGCAAAATTTTTGGTCGAATCAATAAACTGATTGTAGGTAGTGTTAGTGGAAATATGTTTGATGATAAGGAATTTAGCATCAGCTATTTTAAAGCAAAAAATCAGAACATAGCTAAATTTATTCCAAAAGATGCAACTTTAAAAAAATACATCAAGCAAATAGAATTGACTTTTGATAAAGAAGACGCTACTGTTGTTCAGGTAAAATTGCTTGAATCATCTGAAGATTATACTCGAATTGTACTTAAAAATAAAGTGATAAATGCAAAAATCGACGACTCCGTTTTTACTAATTAATTGCTTTCTAGTCATTTTCTTATTTTCTTGTGGACAAAAAATTACCGAAAATTATACTCCAAAACCATTAGAGAAAACGACTTACGAAGCCCCTTATTTTTCTAACCCAAAAATCGATTATGTCTATAAAGCAAACATAACGGTTTATGGTCACGAACTATCCGGAATCTTTATTGCCAAGAAAATAAATGACACCACCCATCGAGTTGTATTTACAACCGAATTTGGTAATAAATTATTAGACTTTGAAATTTCGGAAACTAGTTTTAAAGTCAACTCAATTGTATCCGAATTAGATCGAAAAATTCTTATTTCCACATTAAAAAAAGATTTCAGATTGCTTCTTAAAAAAGACTACACAATCTACAAATCATTTGAAAATCAAGAAAATACTATCTATCAAACTAAAGATAGCAAACAATATAATTTCATATTTTTATCTAAAGAAAGTAGCAAACTAGAGAAAGTAGTACATGCCTCCCAAACAAAAGAAAAAATAACTATAAGTTTTCGTTCGGAAAACAATATTTTTGCAGAAAAAATAGAGATTTTACATCAAAATATAAAGTTAAAAATAGAGCTGAATTATTTTAAATCAGAGTAAAATTTAAACTAATCATTAAACTAAATAAAAATGAGAAAATTAATCTTAATTGCATTTGTATTTTTTATCGGCCTAATAAAATCTCATGCACAAGTAACTGTAAGTCCCGGAATTCGTGGTGGTTTAAATATTTCAAACCTTTCCAATTTTGGGTCTAGCGATGCAAAATCAGATTTTTATGTAGGTGGATTGGTAGCCATCAAATTTAATAGATATTTCACTCTTCAACCAGAATTAACCTATACAAGACAAGGAGCTGAGGCACGTGAATATTCAATGGGATCATTTAGATCAAGTAAAGTAAAATACGAACTAAATTATATTTCAGTAGGTGCAGTTGCTAAATATCATTTTGCTGGAGGTGGATTTCATATATTAGGTGGTCCGTCTGTAGATTTTAAAACAAGTGACAATTTTCCTTCATACGACTACAATCCTGTTGGAGTTGACGTTGCTTTTGTTGCTGGTCTTGGATATAGTTTGCCAAATGGTTTAACCTTTGAAGCAAGATTTAAACAAGGATTAATCGATATTTATGGATATGATGGTATTGATAATAATTATTATGATGACTATTATGATAATATCATTTTAAATACGGTTTTTCAAGTTGGAGTTACCTACACTTTTAAAGTAAAATAGAACAATGAATTATAGGAATTTATTTTTTGCCATATTCTCGATTATAGGAATATTTCAGGCTCAAGCACAAGTAACTTTTAAACCAGGAATTCAAGCCGGAATTAACATTTCTAAATTGACAGATTCAAATCTTGGAAACAAAACCGATTTTTATATCGGAGGATTTGGAGCTCTGAAACTTTCGAAATTTTATACATTACAACCTGAATTAACATATTCGAGACAAGGAGGTAAAGGAAATCTTTCTATGGGAACCACAACTATTTATGATTCTGCAACAAATAGTTACATCATTACTGGTTACGAAGAAGCCAATGTAAATGCATCACTGCAATATATTTCTGGAGTAACGATTAATAAATTTAATTTTACTGAAAGTGTTTATGTCCTAGTAGGACCTTTTTGTGACATACTTATTGCAAATACATTTGAAGTAAACCCAAAAGACAAAGAAAGAAATTTCAACAAAGGACAAGATATAGATTTAGGAATTATTGGTGGATTAGGATACAGTCTGAAAAATGGAGTTTCATTTGAAGCAAGAATTAAAAAAGGAGTAACAGATGCATTTACTAATTATTATGCAAATGGAGCTAATAGTACTAATTTAGTTTATCAAATAGGAGCAACATATACTTTCGGAAAATAAAAATACAACTATGGTTTTAAAAGACTTTTATAAAATACTTTCATTAGAAACACAACTGATTCTAAATACGATGCTATCATTTTGGTAAATGATAAACACGCTGTTTTTAAAGGTCATTTTCCAGACAACCCTATAATGCCGGGAGTATGTATGATTCAGATTATAAAAGAACTTTCGGAAACAATTACCAAAAGTAACCTAATGATGCAAACACTTAGTAATGTAAAGTTCATGGCACTAATTAATCCTGAAGTTACACCCGAATTACGTTTAGAATTGGATATCACCACAACCGAAGATGGTTTGGTAAAAGTAAAAAACACGACTTATTTTAACGAAACTGTTGCTCTAAAACTAAGCAATGTTTATAAAAAAGCTTAATCATGAAACTATTTTTATCATTGTTTTTATTAATAAGTCTGGTAAATACTCCTGATCTAGCAACTATCAGGAAAATATACCCAACAGCTTCAGATTCTGAAACTAGTGCAAAAGATTTTACTGCAAAACTAAACGATATTTCTACTACAGACGAAAATATTCTGGTAGCCTATAAAGCTGCTTCTATACTATTGGATTCTAAATATGAGAAAAAAATCTCTGCCAAAATGAGTCGTTTTAAAGAAGGTGCAAAACTATTAGAAAGTACTGTCGTAAAAGAACCAAACTCTATAGAAATTAGAATGATTCGATTAAGTATTCAGGAAAATGTTCCTGGAATTACGGGTTATAAAAAAAACATCAAAGAAGACAAAAAATTTATTCTGGCACATTATAAAGATCAAAATACTGTACTAAAAGAATACTTAAAGAACTTTATCCTACAATCTAAAAGTTTTTCTGCAGAAGAAAAGCAAACAGTAAAGTAGTTAAAGAAAAATCACAAAATGAAACCTATTTTATCTCAAGAAGAACAACTTACACAAACTAATTTTTGTGTTATTGTACCCACGTACAACAACCACAAAACGTTGGAGGAAGTTCTTAATTCTATTCCTCTATTTATACCAAGGATATTATTGTAGTCAATGATGGATAACAGATAGAACAAGTCTAATTTTGGGAAAATTTCCACAACTCATTCAAATTCACCATCCCGAAAACCAAGGAAAGGGAATTGCATTGCAAAACGGGTTTAATAAGGCAATTGCTTTAAATTACCCGGATATGCAATAACAATCGATTCCGATGGGCAACATTTTATTCGGATATTCCTTTGTTTATTAATGCTATTCAAAAAGAACCCAATACACTACTTATCGGAAGTCGTAATATGTCACAGGAAAATGTGCCTAAAAAAAGTGATTTTGGGAAATAAATTTTCAAACTTCTGGTTTTGGTTTGAAACAGGATTCATTTGAGGACACACAATCCGGATTTCGATTATACCCCTTTACAATTAATTCCCGAAAGACATTTCACTCCTAAATTTGAATTTGAAATCGAGATTATTGTACGTGCGGCATGGAAAGGCATTCCAGTTAAAAACATTCCAATCAAAGTTTTATACGATCCACTGAGAGAGTTTCCCATTTTCGCCCATTCAAGGATTTTACCCGAATCAGTATTTTAAATACCGTGTTGGTTTTAATTGCCCTTGTATATATTAAGCCAAGAGATTTAGTTCGGAAAATTAAAAAAAAAGGACTTAAAAAATTCTTACTCGAAGATATTCTGGAAAGTGACGAATCTAATTTTAAAAAATCGACAGCAATAGCATTAGGCGTTTTTATTGGGATTTCACCATTTTGGGGATTCCAAACCGTATTACTTCTTTTCTTTGCCACCTTATTCAAATTAAATAAAGTTATCGCTTTTTTGGCATCCAATGTTAGTTTCCCTCCTTTCATTCCATTAGTAATATATGGATCTTTAAAAATGGGAAGTTTGTTTATTTCTGACACGGCGCCTTTAGTACTAAATGATTCTTTAGCACTTACAGATGTATCAAAGAACATAACACAATATGTTGTTGGGAGTCTGGTTTTAGCATCTTTAATGGCATTATTATTCGGATCAATAGCCTACTTGCTTTTAACATTGTTTAGTGCACAAAAAAACAAAACCAATAATTAAATTAAATATTTTACCACAGATTAAAGAATTAAAAAAGATTTATATTCGCAACAAAAGTAATCTGTATAAATCAATGCTATCAGTGGCTAAAAAACTTTAAACAATAAGCATGCATCAATATTTCTACGCCATACATCTATTTGTAAACAAGAGAAAATCACTATCGGTTTTCTTGGCAATTGCGATGCTTTTTTATATTTGGATTTTTTGCTTCCAAAATTAAATTTGAAGAAGATATCACCAAACTTATCCCAACAAACGATAAAACCGATGTTACTGCCAAAGTACTAAAGCAACTTAATTTTGCTGATAAAATCACCATTATCTTCCAAGTAGAAAAAGAAGGAACAAATGAAGATTTAAAAGAAATGGCAGCTGTTTTTACCGATAGTATTGCCAAAACTTGTAAACCCTACATAACAGCTGTACAAGGAAAAATCGACGAAGAAAATATTCAGGAAACCATCGATTTTGTTTACAACAATGTGCCACTTTTTCTGGATGACAAAGATTATGCAAACATTCAATCTAAATTACAACAAGATAGTATTGCAGCAACTGTACAAGGAAATTACAAATCAATAATTTCGCCTTCGGGATTTATTACCAAAGATTTCATCTTACAAGATCCATTAGGAATTTCATTCATCGCCTTAAAAAAACTACAGCAATTAAATGTTGGTGACGATTTTACCCTCGATAATGGTTTTGTAATGACCAAGGACAAAAAGAAATTGTTGTTGTTTATTACTTCTTAATATTACCTTCGAGCGAAACAGAGCAAAATTCCATTTTTCTGCAAAGCTCAATACCATAAAAAACAATTTAAACAAACAGTTTAAAACAAAAGCTTCGGTAAGTTATTTTGGATCAGCACTTATTGCTGTTGCAAATGCGGACCAGATTAAGGGCGATATCATACTTACTACAACTATTGCAATGATTACGCTAATGCTTATATCTAGATTTTATTTTACCGAAAAGTATTTATCCCGTTAATCATTTTTCTTCCAACAGTTTTTGGAGCATTATTTGCCGTTGCGTTTTTATACTTTGTAAAAGAACAAATTTCGGCTATTTCATAGTCGGATAGGATCTATCTTATTGGGAATTACAATAGACTATTCCATTCATATCCTAACCCATTACAAGCATAATAGCGATGTAAAAACATTGTACAAAGACATCACAATGCCAGTAATCATGAGCAGTTCTACAACTGCCGTTGCATTTTTATGTCTGCTTTTTGTAAAATCAGATGCCTTAAACAACTTAGGGATTTTTGCTGCAGTAATCGTAATGGCTTCTGCATTTTTACTACCTTTAATTGTTCCCCATTTGTATAAACCAAAAGAGAGCAATTTTGAACACAAGAAAAATGTGATTGATAAATTGGCACATTTCTCATTTCATAACAATAAATTCTTAATTGGTTTTTGCGTTCTCTTTATTACAATCGTTTGTTGTTTTACTTATAACAATATTGGTTTGAATAACGATTTATCACAACTCAATTTGCCCCAAAAGAAATCAAAGCTGCCGAGAAAAAACTAGAAGAAAGCACAACAAGTCTAACTTCTAAAACTATTTATCTGGCATCTTCGGAAATAGCATGGAAGACGTTTTACAAAAAAACAGTCAACTTTTTGATGTATCTCGCAAAAGAAAAACAGGAAAATAAAATACTAAATTATAGTTGAGTAGGCAGAATATGCTTTCGCAAAAAGGAACAAAAAACAAAAAATAGATAAATGGAATTTGTTTTGGGATGCCAATAAAAAACAGCTTTTAAAATCTCAATTAATAAGCGAAGGAGCTAAACTTGGATTTAAACCCACAACGTACACTGCTTTTTATGAGCATCTTGATGCTAGTTTTAAACCTATTTCCTATAGGATTATTTAAAGATCAGCACCTTACAATTACAAGAATCCATTAGTGAGAAAAAACGGTTTTTTTACCATCTCAACATTAGTTAAGGTTGCGCCTCAACAACGTGATGCATTTGTAAAATCGGCTTCTGCAAAAGATGGTTTACTGGCAATCGACCGTCAGCAAATGAATGAAACTTTCTTTAGCACACTAAATACCGATTTTAATTCTCTAATAAATTATTCATTTGTTGCAGTGATTCTTATTCTGTTCTTTATTTTCGAAGAGTTGAGTTAGTGATCATAAGCTGTATTCCGATTGCATTAACCGGAATTGTAACGGCTGGTATCATGGAGATTTTTAATATCCAGCTGAATATTTTCAGCATGATTGTTTGTACTTGATTTTTGGTCATGGTGTCGATTTTAGTATTTTCATGACAAGTGCCTTACAGAAAGAATATACAACCAAAAAGATGAAATCGCGATATACAGAACATATCAATTATTCTGGCGGTAATAACAACAATTCTAGGAATTCGTGCGTTGATATTGCCAAACATCCCGCATTACAATCTATTTCGTCAATCTCATTAATTGGGGTTTTTGCAGCACTAATCATTACGTTTATCTTCTACCCAATTCTATTTAAACTTTTCTTATCCAATCGTATAAAACGGAAAAGCACCATTCCAGCTACGCTCTTTTATACATGGTATATTATCATTTTTATACTATGGTCTTGGCGGAATCTTAATGTCTCTTTTTTGTTTGACGTTTATAGAAAATTCTTCCTTTAAAAGAGGAAACAAAAATAAAAGGATTCCGATATCTGATTTCAAAATTCATGAAATCTGTTTTATATACAAACCCTTTTGTTAGCAAAAAAATAAGTAATATTCATAACGAGAACTTTTTAAGAAACTTCTGCCATAATTGTAACCATTCTTCCCTTTTTAGATATCCTGCATGGAAATATTTAAGCCCAAAAATCATTTATCTGGTAAGCGACTGGGTATATAATTCTCCTATTTTTGGCGCTACAGTAAGAAAAGCAGGCTTTTATCCCGTATCAGAAGGACTTGAAGGAGGAACTTATGAACATTTACGCAAAAAAATAGACGAAGGATATTCCTTAATGGTATTTCCAGAAGGAACAAGATCAGAGAGCAATCAGATAAAACGGTTCCATAAAGGAGCATTTTATCTGGCAAGACGTTTAATCTGGATATTATTCCTATCCTAATTCATGGTACTTCAGAAGCATTACCAAAAGGAGATTTCATAATATATGATAGTGCAATAACCGTTTCTATTCTTGACCGAATTACTCCTGAGAATATATTTGGGGAAAATTATGCCGAAAGAACAAAGCAAATAAGCACATTCTTTAAAGCCGAATTCCATAAAACGCGAGAACAGCTTGAAGGTCCAGATTATTTCAAAAAAATGATTATCAATAGTTTTGATTATAAAATCGGAAATAATGAATGGCAACGAATCTAAATACCAATTTAGAAACCTATTATCTATTAAATAAATATATAAAACCTAAAGCCAAAATCTTGCATAGGTGCTGCCTCCCTAACAACAGGAGCATGTATTAACCTTAGCAATACG
>NZ_JBXBAV010000113.1:0-18316 GCF_056783245.1 Flavobacterium sp. TC780
ACAGGATATTTTACCTCAGTATGATTATTTAAGAAGAGTAACTTTAGGAACTATAAATACACAATATCTTTTTAATGGTGTTATTTATAAAGCGGCTAGACCAGAAGGATATAATCCAGATATAAAATGGGAAGATTTGGCAGAGAAAAACGTAGGAGTAGATTTTGGTTTTCTTAACGATAGGATAACAGGTACAATTAACTATTTTGATAAAAAATCAAGTGATCTTTTGGCTGATATTCCTGTTCCTGATGGAGCTAATATTAGAAATAAAGGGTTTAATAATATTGGTAGTGTAAGAACAAAAGGGGTAGAATTTAATCTTCAGTCTGATATTATTAAGAATGACCAATTGACATGGAATGTTGCTGTTAATGCAACTTATATTGATCAAAAAATATCTAACCTAGGGGTTACTGTTCCAGGATTTCAAGGGTATATTACTGGAGATGTCATTGCTGGAGGTTCAGGGAATCAAGTGTTAATACACTCTGAAGGATTTGCTCCAAATTCATTTTTTGTATTTGAGCAATTATATGATGCTAACAAAAGGCCTATTCAAGGTGCTTATGCGGATAGAAACGGTGATGGTGCTATTACTGATGCTGACCGTTACAAATTTCATAAACCAACAGCAGATTACACTTTTGGATTATTTTCTACTTTGAACTATAAAAAGTTTGATTTTACAATGAATTGGAGAGCTAGTTTAGGAAATTATATCTATGATAACGTAAGTTCAGATAAAGGATATTTAGAAGCTGGATTAAGAAGACAGTCGGATTTATCAAATATAAGTGCAGATTATTATAATACTGGTTTTGCTACTGAAAGTAGTTCAAACGGAACGCAACGTAATTATTCAGATTATTTCGTGAAAGATGCTTCTTTTATAAAACTGGATAATGTTACTGTTGGTTATACTTTTGATAAATCAATAATAAAATCAGCTTCTTTGAGATTTACATTAGGAGTTCAGAATGTTTTTGTTCTCACAAAATATAATGGTATAGATCCTGAGAAATTCAACGGAATAGATAATAATGTTTATCCGAGAGCCAGAACATTCTTGTTTGGAGTAAATGCGAATTTTTAATAGTACATCGAAAATTAAATTTTAAAATTAAACAAAATGAAAATATCATTTAAATATATATCTTGTTTTCTCCTATTCATTTTAGGATTAAATATGACGTTTACTTCGTGTACGAGCGACTTAGATGTAACACCAAAGGATGATGATGAATTTCTTTCTGAAGATTTCTTTAAAGATCCAACGTCTTATAAACAGGTATTAGCAAAGCTTTATGCAGGTTTATATGTAGGTGGTAATGATGGAGATGGTGTCCCTGATATTTCAGGTCTTGGAGGTGATTTTAGTAGTTATTTAAGGTTGCTTTTTGTTACTCAGGAGTTTCCTACTGATGAAGCTATTGTAGCTTGGGGTGATGATGGTTTGCCAGCAATGAATGGACAAAGATGGAGTCCTAGTAATCAGTTTTTATATGGAATTTTTTCTAGATCTTTCTATGAAATTAGTGTTGCTAATGAGTTTTTGAGACAAACTACAGATGATAAGTTAGATGCCAGAGGTGTTGATGCTAATTTGAGAGCCCAAATTGTAGCTTTCAGAGCTGAAGCTCGTTTTTTAAGAGCATTTTCATATACTAACTTGATGGATTTGTTTGGTAATGTGCCTATTACGACCGAGGCAGATCCAGTTGGATTCTTTTATCCTGTTCAAAAATCAAGAGCAGAGGTTTTTGCTTTCGTTGAATCAGAACTAAAAGATTTAGATAATACTTTAGTTAATTCTAGAGCTAATGAGTATGGAAGAGTTGATAAAACGGCTGCTAAATTTTTGTTGGCACAGATTTATTTAAATTCTAAAGTGTATACAGGAGTAGCAAAAAATAATGAAGCAGCAATATTATGTAATGAGATTATTAGCAGTTCAGGTTATGTTTTTGCAGATGTTCCTTACCGTAAGTTATTTTCTGCTGATAATGATCGAAATGGAGCTCAAAACGAATTCATTTTTCCAATTATTGGTGACGGTAATGCAATTAGAGCCGTTGGTGGTGGAATGAGTTTTATTCTTCATGCATCTATTGGAGGTACTATGAATCCTGCTGCGCAAGGAATGAATGGTGGTTGGGCAGGTATTAGAGTTAGGCCAGAATTTGTTAAATTATTTCCTGATGCGAATGCTGTTGCAGATCAAAGAGGAACTTTTTATACAGATGGGCAAACTTTAGATATTGCTAATTTTGGAGTGTTTAGTAATGGTTATGCAGTTACAAAATATACCAATGTAAATTCTGATGGTACAGCTGCACAAAGAACAGATGTTCCTGATACTGATTTTCCGATGTATAGATTATCAGATGTGTATTTAATGTATGCAGAGGCAACACTTAGAGGAGCTTCTTCTGGGGATGCTGTTACTGCTTTAGGTTATATAAATAAAATAAGAACTAGAGCAGGTGCCGGAGTTATTTCAGCTTCAGACTTGACACTTGATTTTATTTTAGATGAAAGAGCAAGAGAGTTGTTTTGGGAATGTCATAGAAGAACAGATTTGATTCGTTTCGGGAAATTCACAGGAGGGACTAAAATCTGGCAATGGAAGGGTGGCGTTAAAAATGGTAGTGCTACAGATTCATTCAGAGATTTAATGCCAATTCCTTCAACAGCTATTCAGGCAAATCCAACTTTAAAACAAAACCCGGGATACTAACTAACCTTATAAAAATAAAATAAAATGAAAAATATATATAAAGTTTTAATCGCATTCATTGGTATTTTAACAGTATCGTGTAATGCTGATGATGTGGAAAATAGACCAGTGATAGAGCCAGTTACAGCGCCAGTTTTACTTACACCTCAAAATGATTTTAATATTGTTCTTACAAAAGAGAATGAAACAGAAATTGCAACTACTGTTGTTTGGAATGATGCAAAATATGATGGTACAGCAACAGTTGTAAATTATACTATTGAAGTTGCAAAAGCAGGTACTAAATTTGCGGCTCCTATAGCTGTAACTACAACAACAACTCGTTACAAAGCTTTAACAGTAGCAGAGTTAAATTCTGCTTTAGTTAATGGAGGTTTTATTGAAAAAGAAGAAAATAGTGTAGATATTCGTATTAAAGCTACAGTAGGTGTTGGAGCTGAGGCACAATATTCTAATTTTTATACTTTTAAAGCAACCCCATATCACGTACCATTGGCAAGTTCACATTGGTTAGTTGGAGAGGCTACGCCAGGAGGTTGGTCTTGGGATGGAGATGCAGAAACTGAATTTCCATTGGTAGCAGGACAAACTAATGTTTATGAAGTAAAAGTTATTCTTAAGCAAGGAAAAGCTTTTAGAGAGTTTTTAGCAAATGATTTTACAAGTGGTGGTAATTGGGGAGCAACTAATAGCCGTAACTATACTTATTATGCAGATGCGGGTTATACGATTGATTCAGAGTTAGTAAATGCAAATGATGGGGATAAAAATTTCAAATATACTGGACCAACTGGACCTAGAGTTTTAAGAATAGATAACAATGCAAAAACAATAACATTGGATTAATCCTCTATATAAATAATTTAAAGGCTATCTCATGGATAGCCTTTTTTTATAAAATTAACCAACCAAACCAACCAGATTATGAAAAAAACTATACTATTATCCTTCTTGTTGTTGTGGGGTATTGCTACTCATGCGCAACAAATAACAGTATCACCTGCTGTATTTCAGGTTGATGAACCTATAACAATTACTGTATCTTTTACATCGGCAACTTGTAATGAAATGGGAGCAAATCCCACAAAAGTATATATGCATGCAGGAATTGGGACAGAGGCTAACCCATGGACAACTGCAAAAGGAAATTGGGGGGCAGATGATGGAATTGGATTAATGACCAGAAATCCAAATGGGACTTGGAGTATTGTTATTACACCGAGTGTTTACTTCGGATTAACAACAACACAACAAGCTGCAGCTGTAAAAATGGGAATGGTGTTTAGAAACGCTGCTGGTACTCAAACGCTAAAACTTGCGCCATCTTGTTCTGATTTTTTTGTTAAGGTTGGTATTTTTCAAGCGGCTTTAACTTCACCACTAGAAAATAGTAATACTATTGTGGTAAGTGGGGGTAATTTAAATATTACCGCTACAAATACAAATGGAGCTGCGAGTTATAGCTTAAAGGCAAATGGAGTCGTTTTGAATACTAATCCGAGTACTTCGAGTTATGTGTTTAATCATGTAAATATTATAGGAAATCAGAGTTATGAATTAAGTATAACCCAAAGCGGAACAACTATTGTTAAAAAATTTACGGCAATAGTTAATCCTGGAGCTGTATCGGCAGCGATGCCAGCGGGATTAGTAGATGGGATAAATTACAATGCTACTGACGTTACAAAAGCAACACTAGTTCTAGATGCTCCGTTAAAAGATTTTGTGTATGTGGCAGGAAGCTTTAATAATTGGACACCTACTAGTTCTTATGTAATGAAAAAAGATCCAACTTCGGGTAAGTTCTGGCTAGAGTTAACAGGATTAGTTTCGGGAGAAAATAATACGTATCAATATTGGGTAGTTGCTAATTCGCCAATTGCTAATTCACCTTCATTAGTAAAAACGGCAGATCCTTATTCTACCTTAGTTTTATCTCCTTTTGATGATTCTGGAATTCCCTCTGCTAGCTATCCAAATATGCCCGTTTATCCAGTAGGGCAAGAGCGTGAAGTTACTGTTTTAAAAACAGGGCAACTATCGTATCCTTGGAAAGTAACAAATTTTGTTAAACCAGAAAAAGAGAAATTAGTAGTTTATGAGGTTTTAGTACGTGATTTTGATGCAGCCAGAAATTATCAAAGTTTAATAGATAGGATAGATTATTTTAAAAACTTAAAAGTAAATGCTATAGAATTAATGCCTGTTATGGAATTTGAAGGCAATGAAAGTTGGGGGTATAATACTTCATTTCATATGGCTTTAGATAAGTTTTATGGAACTTCGGATAAGCTTAAAGAATTTATTGATTTATGTCATCAAAACGGAATTGCAGTTATTTTAGATGTAGCTTTAAATCATGCTTTTGGTCGAAATCCAATGGTAAGAATGTGGATGAACGATCCAGATAATGACGGTTGGGGTTCACCATCGGCGGATAATCCATATTTTAATACAATAGCTAAGCATAGCTACAGTGTAGGGGAGGATTTTAATCATCAGCAAGCAAGAACTCAAAACTATGTAAAACGAGTAATTCAACATTGGATTGAGGAATATAAAATTGATGGATTTCGTTGGGATCTAACCAAAGGCTTCACGCAAAATTGTAATGCAGGTGATGAATCGTGTACAAATAATTTTCAGCAAGACAGGGTAGATGTTTTAAAAACGTATGCCGATTATTCCTGAAGTCTCTATCGAACACATTATGCAATTTTTGAACATCTAGGAAGTGATGTTGAAGAAAAAGAATGGGCAAATTATAGAATCAATGATCCTATAAGTAAAGGAGTTATGATGTGGGGGAAAATGACCAATGCATATAATCAATTGTCAATGGGATATGCAACAGAAAGTAATATTTCTAGAATGACAAGTGATAATCATGGTTTTACTGCAAATCGTTTAATGGGATATGCTGAAAGTCATGATGAAGAGCGATTAATGTATAAAAATATTCAATATGGTAATAGTAATAATGGCAGTCATAATGTGAAGGATTTTAATACAGCGTTGTCTAGAATGTCAGCTATTGGAGCAGTATCTTTATTAATTCCTGGTCCAAAAATGATATGGCATTTTGGAGATTTAGGTTGGGATGCTTCTATTTTTGCATGTAATAATGGAATTGTAAATGATGAATCGGGAACAATTCCTGGAGACTGTAAACTGGATACAAAACAACAGCCTCAATGGACAGGTAATTGGTTAGGAAATTCAAGCCGAAACAAAATTTATAACGATTGGGCAAAAATGATTACAATGAAAACTGTTGAGCCTGTTTTCTCAGGAACAGTAACAGTTTCTAATACAAATTCATTATCTCCAAATATAAAAATCACGAATAGTGCATTGGAATCGACTAAGCTAAAAGACGTCTTGATTCTGGCAAATTTTGATGTAACCGATCAAAGTGTTGCTACAGGTTTTCCATATCCAGGTGTTTGGTATAACTTAATGGATAATACATTTATTAATGTAACTAATGTGGCAGCTACAATTGCAATTCCACCTGGAGAACTTAGAATTTACGGTAATAAGGAAGCGTTGTTGGCTATAGAAAATTTTGAAAAACCAACTGCAATTACTTTGTATCCCAATCCTGTTTCGGATTATTTTACTTTAAATACATCAGTTTCAAAAGTAGCCATCTATTCTTTGACAGGGCAATTAGTGAAAAGTTTTACTGGAAGTGGTAAGATGACTTCAGAATTTTCGGTAAGTGAATTAAACGCAGGTTTATATATCGTGAAAGTAACAAATGAAAACAACAATACACAAGTATTAAAGTTTTTTGAAAAAATAAATTATTGGTTGAGTTAGTGTGAAAGGCTGTTATTATTGCAACAGGCAGTTTTTTGATTTTAAGTATTTTAGGGAATAGGGAATGTAATTTATTTTCTTTTATCATACTCTCCAATAAAGAAAAATAACCAAAAGTACCAAGTCCTAAAACGATAAGAGGCGTGAGTATAAATAAGATTATAATTCCGAAGACTAAATCATCTTGCTTGTCGGAAACAAGTTTTGGTAATCCAAATTCAAAAATACAAAAGTAAGCTGCCGCAATAGACAGTATTATCCATAGTATTCCTAGTATTCGTTTTAGTAAATTCATCGTAAAAGAATTAAATGTGAGTGTTTTTGTCTTTATTGTCAATGTAAATCATTCCTATGACGAAACATACTGAAGCTATATTAATACGGGTACCAAAGGCCATCAAGGTAAAAATCAGGTTTACCAACTTGTTTAGAATGGGTTACAAAATAGGTTGAAATGGCAGGAAGTTAAACCACCAAGATTCATTTCCAACATGATAAGGCAGTGACATTGATGTGTATCTTACTTTTTTGCAGGAAACATCTCTACCAAGAAGCTGCAATAGGGCCATAAACCATTGTTACAAATAAGACCTAACAAAAACTAGAAAAATCAATGCCCATTTATCTTGAGAATTAATTGTGATTGTAGTTTGTCTTCGGGGTCAATTTTTTCAGCATGATTTATTTTTTAGTTGCAGCAATCGTCCCATCTGAATATTCATTGTTTATAATAACGTAATGTTCTTTTTTGTTGTTATTTTGGGATTCAGTTGTATATGTGTTTGAGATAATTTTGTTGTCTAGATTTACGGTTTCATACATTTGCTTGTATATAGGTCTGTAGAGTAGGATTGCGAGTAGCATTCCACCCATCATAATATATTTTCGTCCTATTTTTATTGCTCAGCCATCAAAACTTGTCCAAAAAACGGAGTGCCAAGTAGTAGTGCAATTCCTAGTAAGCTATCTACTTAGAAGATTGAATACTCATTACTGTTTTCCATGAAACTCATGGCATAAATTGCCCAGTGTACCAAACAACTCCTTGCCCCATTGTTGCTCCAAATAAAGCAAGTAAAACAAATTTTAGGTTATATCTATTTCCGAAACTTTCTTTAAAGGGTTTATGCTTATGCTTCCTTCTTTTTTAGCTTTAGCAAAAACGGAAATTCGTCCATGTTTTTTCGTATAGATACGAAACCCCTACCATTGCAATAGATACCCAAAAAGGGACACGCCATCCCCAAGAATCAAATGCTCGGCCATAGGGTATTTTTTGTAGCTAAAATAACCATTAAGGAAATAAAAAGTCCAACGGTTGCTGTAGTTTGAATACCACGAAGTCCAATAACCGCATTGTCCAGACAGGAGCATATTCAGCAACATAGGTTGCTGCGCCGCCATATTCTCCGCCAAGCGCAAGACCTTGTAGTAATCGTAAAATTAAGACCAATAACGGAGCTAAGAAACCAATGGTTTCATAACTAGGGATACAGCCGATTAAAAAAGTAGAGCATCCCATTAATAATAGGGTTGCCATGAAGGTGTATTTTCTTCCAATTAA
Source organism: Flavobacterium sp. TC780 (assembly GCF_056783245.1). Classification (NCBI taxonomy): domain Bacteria; kingdom Pseudomonadati; phylum Bacteroidota; class Flavobacteriia; order Flavobacteriales; family Flavobacteriaceae; genus Flavobacterium; species Flavobacterium sp. TC780. Next base: position 8,130 of record NZ_JBXBAV010000113.1, read on the forward strand.
GTCCCCAAGGCGTCCAAAAAATAAAGCGCCAAAGGGCCTAACAACAAAACCTGCTGCAAAAGTGGCTAAAGTGGCTAAAAAAGATGCCGTTGGATTGTCGGAGGGAAAGAATTTTGTATAAATAACAACAGCCAAACTTCCAAAAATATAAAAATCATACCATTCTATCATTGTTCCCATAGAAGAGGCCGAAATAACTTTCCAAATTCCTTTAGTAGAAGTTTTACTCATGAAGTAACTGTGTTTTTGCTAATAAATAAATGTGTATTGTATTGTTTTACGAATATATGGGATATTTTTTTATTTAGTTAATGATTTTTTAACAAAAACAATTTAATTAGTTGACTTGTGATTTTAGTTGCATCGAGGATTATTGAAAAGGTATGTATAAGGTTGTTTAACTGCATAGAGTATAAAGTAAAGATGCAAAGATTTCAAATCTTTATTGTAAATAGCTTTTTTTTATCAACGCAAATAAATGTTTTTGGTATTTGAAAATTTTATTATCTGTTATTGATGGTTTCTCCAATATAGGATTTTTGAGAAGAATTGGATTAAATGATGTATTTCTGAAGAAAGTATTAAAAACAGAAAACCCACTCGTTTGAGTGGGTTTTGTGGTACTCCAGGGATCGAACCAGGGACACATGGATTTTCAGTCCATTGCTCTACCATCTGAGCTAAGGTACCGTGCTTATTGCGGGTGCAAATATAGAATGTTTTTTAGTTTATACAAGGTAAATCTAAAGAAAGAATTCTATTTATCGAGTAAAAACAGAAAACCCACTCGTTTGAGTGGGTTTTGTGGTACCTCCAGGGATCGAACCAGGGACACATGGATTTTCAGTCCATTGCTCTACCATCTGAGCTAAGGTACCGTGCTTGTTGCGGGTGCAAATATAGAATGTTTTTTAGTTTCTCCAAAACAATTTTTAAAAAAAATCAATTCGTATCTTCGCAGCAGTAAATAATAAGATATGGTTTTAACAATCGATGTTGGAAATACGCGTATTAAAGGTGCTGTTTTTGAGAATAATACTGCTTTGGAATTTTTTATTTTTGATAAAAAGGAGCTCGAAATAAGTGTCAAAAAAATTTTAAAAAAATTTGAAAAAGTAACAGACTTGGTTGTTGCGTCGGTTGGAAATGTAGAAAAAGAGGCGTTTTTAGTTTTTAATGATGATGTAAATGTTTGTTTTTTGACAAATGAAGATTGTTTTCCGTTTAAAAATAAGTATGCTACACCCAAAACTTTAGGAATAGATCGAATAGTACTTGCTAGCGGAGCAACATTACAATATCCTAAGAAAAATAGATTAATTATTGATGCTGGAACTTGTATTACATACGATTTTGTCGATGAAAATGATAATTATTTAGGAGGAGCTATATCTCCAGGATTGCGATTAAGGTATGAAGCACTTCATAATTATACGGCAAAACTTCCGTTATTAACATTTGAAGAGCCAGAAAGATATATCGGTAATTCGACTCCCGAATCAATGCATTCAGGGGTTGTCAATGGATTCGTCTATGAAATAGACGGTTTTATCGATCAATACAAAGCAGATTACTTAAATTTTATAATAATTTTAACGGGTGGTGATGCACTTTTTTTGGCTAAACGATTAAAAAATACCATATTTGCCAATTCAAATTTCTTATTAGAAAGTTTGAACCAAACATTTCAATATAAAATCAACAATGATTAAAAAAATTATAATAAGCGCTTGCTTACTTTTGTCATTCGTATCTTTTGCTCAGCAAGGAACATCTTCCCCTTATTCTTTTTATGGAATTGGTGATGTAAGGTTTAAAGGAACTGTCGAAAGTCGTTCTATGTCGGGTATTGCGATAGAGCAAGATAGTATTCATATTAATTTGGAGAACCCTGCGAGTTATGCGAATTTAAAATTAACAAGTTTTACTGTAGGGGGGACATTTAATTCAAGTACATTAAAAACTACTAGAGAATCGGCAAAAGCGCAAAGAACAACCTTAGACTATATAGCTGTAGGTTTGCCTTTAGGAAAAAAGTTTGGAGTAGGTTTTGGATTAATTCCATATTCATCTGTAGGGTATCAAATTGAATCTCTTGCAGTAAATAATGGAGGTAATAATAAAAGATTTGATGGATCAGGTGGATTAAATAAAGTTTATTTTGGACTTGCATATAAAGTTAAGCCGAATTTAAGTATTGGAGCAGATGTTCAATATGATTTCGGTAAAATACAAACAACTAGTTTAGAGTTTGTTACTGATGTTCCAGTTGGGACTAGAGAATTAAATACAACTTATTTGTCTGGAGTTAATTTTAACTTAGGTGCCATGTACCAGTACAAGATAAATAAAAAATTATCTTTCTTTAGTAGTGCAACATATACTTTACAAAGTAAATTGACTTCTGAAAACACAAGAAATATTTCAACAGGAATGCTTGGTTCTGGACTTAATTTTACTGTTTTGGATCCAGGAGAAGATTTAAAAGATAAAGTTGATGTAGATATGCCGTTTAAATTAGCTTTGAGTGCGGGTGTAGGAGAGGCTAGAAAGTGGTTGATTGGAGGAAAAGTTACATACCAAAACTCAGTTGATCAGTCAAGTATATACAATGCTGCACCAAATGTAGGATATGGAAAATCTGCAAGTGCAAGCTTGGGAGGTTACTATGTTCCTAATTATAGCTCTTTTTCAGGATACTTTAATAGAGTTACTTATAGAGCAGGTCTTAAATATGAAAGAACAGCTTTGATAATTAATTCACAGCGTGTAAATGATATTGGACTTACACTTGGAGCTGGATTTCCAATTTCAGGAACATTTTCTAATATCAATTTCGGAATGGAGTTTGGAAAAAGAGGAACTACATCGGCAGGTTTAATTCAAGAGAATTATGCTAATTTTAGTCTTGGTTTCTCATTAAACGATAAATGGTTCGAAAGAAGCAAGTTTAATTAATCCAGATTATAAACTCTATAAAATAGAGTTTAATACCTTATTAGTGAATGAATTTACTTAAAAAACATAGTATCATTCCTGGACTCGTAATTTTTATTACGATGTTTTTTCTAGGATGTGAAGGCAATTTTAAAGACGTACAAAGAAGTAATTTTGTAGAGTTTGTTCCTGCTAGTGATGCTGATAATGTCAATATAAAATATACCGACTCAGGGCTTATTTCGGGAATTTTAATAAGCCCCAAGATGTTGGATTACTCTAATGTTAGTTTTCCTTTTACTGATTTTCCAAAAGGAATAGATGTGACTTTGTATGATAAAAAACGCAAACGCACCTATGTAGTAGCAAATTATGCTATTTCGTATAAACAAACTTCGGTTATCGATTTACAAGGGAAAGTAAAAATCACTACAGATGAAGGTCAGATGTTAGAGACAGAGCAATTGTATTTTGATCAGAAAAACGAATGGTTTTATACCGAAAGAAAGTTTAAATTTACAGATGCAAAAGGAGTTTCATACGGTCAGGGAATTGATTTTAGCAAAGATTTTAAAATAATAAACTCTCAACGAATAAACGGAGAGATAGAAACTGAAGAATAAAAATAATAATTATGGGTTACTTAAAATATACACAATACGCTTATTTAATAGTTGCAATTCTTTTTCTTTATGAGGGAATAATGAAAATAAGTGCAGGTGAAGCTACTCCCTGGTTAAGTTTTTTGATTGCAGGAATGGGAATTTTTATGTTCTTCTTTAGGAGAAAATTTGCTAATAAACTTGACAATCGTAATAAAAAATAATAAAAATGGAGATTAGTATTATAATACTATGTTTAATACTATCAGCCTTTTTTTCGGGTATGGAAATTGCGTTCATATCTTCGAATAAAATTTATCTAGAGATTGAGAAGAAGCAGGAGAACTTCTTGTCTAAAATTCTTACTAAGCTTACCGAAAAACCTTCAAAATTTATAGCGGCTATGCTTATTGGAAACAATATTGCAATAGTTGTTTATAGTTTTTTTATGGGTGACTTGCTCTTAAAGGCACTTGTGGAGTTTGGATATCACTTTTCGAATGTTATTAGTTTACTTGTTCAAACGGCGATTTCTACTTTTTTTGTTTTAATCACTGCAGAGTTTTTTCCGAAAGTATTTTTTCAGATTTATGCAAATTCATTAATTAAGTTTCTTGCAATTCCAGCATATTTTTTCTATTGGCTTTTTTATTATGTTTCTACTTTTTTTATCTGGATTTCAGATTTTATTTTGCGTAGATTTTTTAAGACTGAGGGAGATCAGGTTCAGCTTTTCTTTAGTAAAGTAGAACTTGGAAATTATATTTCAGAGCAAATGAGTACGGTAGAGGATAATGAAGAAGTTGATTCGGAGATACAGATATTTCAGAATGCTTTAGAGTTTTCGGGAGTAAAAGCAAGAGACATAATGACGCCTCGTACCGAAATTGATGCTGTTGATTTATTTGATACTATAGATGAACTTAAGGCCTTGTTTGTAGAGACGGGATATTCTAAAATACTTGTTTATCAAAACTCATTAGATGATATTTTGGGATATGTGCATTCTTTCGATTTGTTCAAAAAGCCAGAAACAATAAAATCAGTATTGATTCCTGTAGAGTTTGTTCCGGAAACAGTTTATATAAAAGATGTTTTGAACTTGCTTACCAAGAAACGAAAAAGCGTAGCGGTAGTGTTGGATGAATATGGAGGAACTTCAGGAATAATAACCGTCGAAGATATTGTAGAAGAGTTATTTGGAGAGATTGAAGACGAACATGATTCCGACGAAGAATTAATAGAAAAAGAATTAGGAGAAGGTAAATATATTTTTTCAACCCGATTTGATGTTGAGTATTTAAATGAGACATATAAAATGAATATCCCAGAAAGTGATTCATATGGTACCTTGGGAGGTTTTATTGTGGATCATACAAAAGAAATTCCACAAATAGGAGAAGAAATCACTATTGGGAACTACCATTTTGTGATAGAAGAGGCAACAAATAAGAAAATAGAATTAGTTAAAATGACTATAAAAGAGTGATTTTTTTTAGAAAAATAAAAAATCTTGGAAAATAAATTGCTACTAGTATTATTATTAGCTAGATAATTGTATTTTCGCAAACTGAATATAAAATTAACAACAATAAAAATGGCAGTTTTAGCAAAAATTAGACAACGTTCCGCTTTATTGATAGGCGCTATTGCACTTGCATTATTCGCATTTATCATTCAAGATCTTTTCAGTAGTGGAAATTTTGGTGAGAGTTCAAAAGACGTAGGAAGCATCAATGGAAAAGATATTTCATTTGAAGATTTTAGAATCAAAGTTAGTAGTGTTGAAAAAAGTGGACAAGGAATAACTTCCACTGAAGCTGCAAACAGAGTTTGGGATCAAGAGGTTTCTATTGCTTTGTTATCATCAGAGTTTGATAAATTAGGATTAAGAGTAGGTGAAAAACATTTACTTGAGGTTTTAAAAGCTGACCAAAATATCGGAAAAAATCCAATGTTCTTAAATGCAGCAGGGATTTTTGACGTAGCAAAATTTAAAGAATATTTTAAAGCAAATCCAGAGCAAGCTCAATATTTAAAAGATAGAGAGAAAGATGCAGATTTGAACGCAAAATATCAAATATACAATACGTTGATTAAAGCGGGTCTTTATACTACTGTAGCTGAAGGTAAGTTGAAATATGAAATGGAAGCAAACAAAGTTAACTTTGCATATGCAGCTGGTTTATATTCTTCTATCAAAGATAGCGATGTAAAAGTATCAGATTCTGAAATCGTTGATTTCATGAAAAAAGACGAAAAGAAATTTAAAGCAGATGAAACTCGTGAAGTTCAGTATGTTTTAATAGAAGATAAAGCATCTAAAGAAGACGAAGCTGAAATTAAAGCAAAAGTAACAGCATTATTATCTGGAAGTGTTGTTTACAACCAAAAAACAGGTAAAAACGATACTTTGCCAGGGTTTAAATCAGCTAAGAATATAGCTGACTTTGTAAATTCAAATTCAGATGTACCTTACGATTCAACCTATGTAGCTAAGAAAGATTTACCAGCTGTAGATGCGGATAAATTATTTAGTCTTGCTCCAGGAGAAGTTTACGGACCTTATGTTTTTGGAAATTACTACTGTATTTCAAAATCTTTAGGATTTAAAGCAGGAGTTAATGCAAAAGCAAGTCATATCTTAATTAGTTATGAAGGTACTCAGGTTCCAAATCAAAAGAAAGAAGAACTAAAGAGCAGGCAAAGGCTAAAGCAGAAGAAATTTTGGCTCAAGTTAATGCAAATCCAGATAGTTTCTTAATGTTAGCTTTTACAGCTTCAGATGATTCATCGGCACAACAAGGTGGCGATTTAGGATATTTTGGTCAAAACCAAATGGTAAAACCATTCAATGATTTTGTTTTCAATAATTCAATTGGAAAAATAGGATTAGTAGAAACTCCTTTTGGTTTCCATATTATCAAAATTACAGACAAACAAGACGGTATTCGTTTAGCAACTGTAGCTCAAAAGATCGAAGCTTCAGAAGCAACTTCTGATAGAGTATTTACTCAAGCAACTAAATTTGAAATGGACGCTGCTGATAAAGATTTTAATAAAGTTGCAAAAGACATGAAATTAACCGTTTCTCCAGCAGTTACTGTAAAAGGAATGGACGAGAATTTTGGACCATTAGGAAATCAAAGAACTATCGTAAGATGGGCTTTTGAAAAAGGAACAAGTAAAGGAGATGTTAAACGTTTTGAGGTAGCTAATATCGGTCACGTTATTGTACAGCTTAAAAGTATTAACAAAACAGGTTTAGTATCTGTAGATGTTGCAAGACCTTATGTAGAGCCAATTCTTAAGAACAAGAAAAAGGCTGAAATTCTTAAAGCTAAAATGAACGGTACTACTATCGAAGCAATTGCTAAGAGTGCTGGAGTAGCTGTACAACAAGCAACAGATGTTACTATGAGTAACCCAGTTTTACCTGGTGGAGTTGGTCAAGAGCCAAAAGTTGTAGGTAATGCATTTGCTTTGGCAGCAGGTAAATTATCTGCTCCAATTGAAGGTAATACAGGTGTATATGTTGTTAAAAATAATAGCACTATAAAAGCACCAGCTTTAAAAGACCACGCAGCTTATGTTGCTCAAGTTAAAGCTCAAAGTGCACAAGATGTAAACAGAATACTTCCTGCATTGAAAGATAATGCTAAAATCGTTGATAACAGAGCTCACTTTAGCTACTAGTTTTATTACGACTTATATAAAAGATTAAATTGGAAATCCCGAAATATTTATATTTCGGGATTTTTTTTTGTTTTATAGTTTGGGATTTTGTCCTGCAAGGTGTTTGTTTTGTTGTTGATCATGTTGTGTTGGCTATAAAGCCAAAAAAAAACCTTGTTAGAGTATAGCAAGGTTTTGTGTTTTTTGAAATTTGGTCTAAGCCAATATCATTTCGTTATAGGGAATTATTGTTTTGTATCCTTTGGTAGTAAAATATTCTGTTGGGTTATCTTTGGATATTGCCATTACAAAATCACCTCCCCAAGCGCCAAGACTTTTTATAACACCGTCAAAATCGGGAAGAACTTTTTCTTTGATGGTTTGCATTTCTAAAATATTGCTCATCTCAGCTTCGTGAATGGCGAGTTTTTCAGCAAATTCTTTTCCAGTTTTAGCATGTATAACGGCTTGCGTTATCTTGTCGTTATTGGCAATTATCTTTGATAGGTGACTGTTTTTGTTGTTGTAATAGGCTGTTATGGCTGCTTTACTGCTTTGTTTTTTGTTTAAGTATACAAAGTGTATATTCTGACTGAATTCAGGATTAAAGTCTATGGCTTCTACAATTGGTAAATCTTGTTGTAGATGATACAATATAGGAGTGTTGTTTTGTGCACAGGCAATATCGTATCCGCTCCCTCCAAAACTGTTTTTAAGAAGCGTAAAGGCATCGATTTTTGTCCATTGAGCAATATTGTTTAATAATGTCGATGATGCGCCTAAGCCCCAGTTTTTAGGAAAAGTAAGCTGTGTGCTTATTTGGTATCCTTCGGATTGGGTTAAAAATTCTGGATTTAAAGAATAAGCTTCGTGCAGAATATTTATTAATGTAGTTTTTACTGTTTCAGTTTTTGGCTCAGGATTGTCTATTATTTCTTTAAAAGTTATAATGTCTTCAAACCAAATACTGTTATCGGCATCGTAACTTTTCCATTGTATTTCTTGGTTTTCTCCTTTGCAACAATTAAACTTTGTCCAAATTTTGTTGGTAATGCAAATGCTTTTGCTCCATCTAATACTAAGTATTCTCCGGTTATTAAAAGCTTTCCGTTACTATAAAAAGTTGTTTTCATGCATTTGTTTTTAGCCCCGATGGCAGGTCCTTTATGTTTTGTCTTTAAAAACATAAAGATATAACGTACAGCGGGAATGGCTCCTTATTATTTTCTTAGGTTTTCAATAAATTCAACTACTGCACTATGTGATATGGTGTGGTTTTTAAAATGGTTTTTAATCAAATGACGTTCGTTGTCATCGGCAGCAAATTGATTAATGATATTATTAATATGCATTTTCATATGTCCCTCCTGAATTCCAGTAGTGGTTAATGAACGTAATGCTGCAAAGTTTTGTGCTAAACCTGCAACGGCTACAATTTGCATTAACTGTGGAGCTGATGGATTTTCTAGCATTTGCAATGAAAACTTTACCAACGGATGTAAAGAGGTTAGTCCGCCAACGGTTCCTAATGCAAGTGGCATATCTAGCCAGAATGTGAAAATTCCATCTTCTATTTTAGCATGAGATAAACTCGAGTATTGTCCGTTTCTAGATGCGTAAGCGTGAACTCCTGCTTCGACTGCGCGGAAATCATTTCCTGTGGCAAGTATTACAGCATCAGATCCATTCATGATTCCTTTGTTGTGGGTTACGGCGCGGAATGGTTCCACCTCGGCAATTTGAACTGCTTGCACAAATCGTTCGGCAAATTCCTGAGGATTTGGTATGTGTTTTTCGGCTAATGCATCTATAGGACATGAAACTTCTGCTCTTACGATACAGTTTGGGACATAGTTAGAGAGAATACTCATGATGACTTTTACCTCTTCATTGGTTTCTGTAAACAATTCGTATTCCTGAGAAGCTTCTTTTAATGTTTTAGCAAATTGCTCTAAACATGAATTTATAAAATTGGCTCCCATGCTGTCTTTGGTTTCAAAGGTTGCATGAAGCTGAAAGTAATTTGGTAATAAATTGGTTTTGTCTTTTAGAACAATGTCAAGAATTCCGCCACCACGCTGTTGCATGTTTTTGGTTATGTTTTCGGTATCACTAAAAAATTTACTTTTTGTTTGTGCAAAAAATAAGTTCAGTTTAGAAACATCACCATTAAAGGTAAAATGTACCTGACCTATTTTTTCGGTGTTGATTACTCTAACTTTAAACCCGCCACGAGTTGACCAAAACTTGGCCGCTTTTGAAGCTGCTGCAACAACCGAACTCTCTTCGATTGCCATTGGTATTGTGGTATATTTGTCGTTAATCAGGAAATTTGGAGCTACACCAAGCGGAATATAAAAATTGGTTATAGTGTTTTCGATGAATTCATCATGTAATTTCTGTAATTTTTCATCGGTATTCCAGTAACTTTTAAGTAAGAAAACTGCTTTTTCTGCATCTAAGAAAAGTACTTTTTTGCAATCCAGTTTATTTTTTCTTCTTTGGATAATTTAGAAAATCCAGCAACGGCGTTGTTCATTCTCAATTGATTAAATGGTAGTATTGCTACAAAGATACCATTTTAACGGTTTTGTTTGTAATGTAATTACGGACATTAAATAATATAAAAAAACCAATTTGTTAACATTTAACACTTGAAATGTATATTATGTGTATTTTTTTCACTAAAATTGGGCTCTTTTTTATATTTAACTCATTTGTATGAATACAAGCAAACTTACCGCATTACTTTTATTTATTTGTTTTACTGTTTTTGGTCAACAAAAAATCACTGTAGATGACGTTTTTAGCGGAATATTTCGAACTAAAGAAATGTTTAAACTACAATCACTACAAAATGCCAATCAATATACTGACAAAATTTTGATCGGGCGAGTAGAAGTATGCAAATTGATTTGTACGATTATGCTACAGGTGCTGCCTCCCTAACAACAGGAGCAAGGTATTAACCTT
>NZ_JBXBAV010000114.1:0-8088 GCF_056783245.1 Flavobacterium sp. TC780
AAGATCCCTTCGCTAGTTTCAAGAAGCACTTTGATAAAGTGGAACGGGAGTCATTAAACAGCAAAGAGCTAATAGCATTAGCAAATAAAGAGTTTACTATTGAGAGGCTAAGGCATGTTCGGGATATGTTTTTGTATAGCTGCTACACAGGTCTTTCCTATATCGAACTCGCTGAACTTACCCCGAACAATATTATCACAGGTATAGACGGAGGACTATGGATATCTACAAGCAGGGCAAAAACAGATACAGGTGTGCGTGTACCACTGCTGCCACAGGCAATAGAATTGATGGAGAAGTATAGAGATGATCCGAGAGCTCTGAATAACGGTACAGTTTTCCCTGTAATTTCAAATCAGCGAATGAATGGCTACCTGAAAGAGGTCGCTGACATCTGTGGGATAACCAAGACATTGACATTTCATATAGCACGTCATACTTTTGCAACTACTGTTACATTGAGCAATGGAGTACCAATTGAAAGCGTCTCAAAAATGCTCGGCCATACCAGTATTCGAACTACTCAGATATATGCAAAGGTTGTAGAGTCTAAGCTTAGTGAAGATATGCATAATCTTAAACAACGAATGTCTGCTGGTGTGTAATATATTCTAAAATAGAAATTTAAAAGGTGGTCGATATTGACCACCTTTTGTGTATAATATAACAAGTGCATTTTGCTGGTAAAAGAGTGCCATAATCAGCCAAACATGGACAGTATTACTCCTTTTGTTCAGTCATTACTTTATTTTGTAAATGGTTTGTAAAAACTGCCAGAATCTAAGTTAGATATTGTTCAATGTAAAGTAAGAATTATGAATGTAGATCTTATTACCAGGGATGACCTTGATAAATTTAAAAAAGAACTTTTAGAAGAAATTCGAAGATACCAGCAATATCCTCGCAAACCAGGTCAGGAAACGCGGGTATGGCTCAAAAGTTACGAAGTTCGTAAACTTCTAAATATTTCCGCTGGAACCTTGCAAAACCTACGTATAAATGGCACCCTTCCTTATAATAAAATAGGTGGACTTATGTACTATCGCTATGAGGATATTCAAAAACTGATGGATGGGGTTAGTAATGTTACGTGAGCATCCGCAGTATGTATCTACTAACAAGAAAAACATAATTATTAAGATAATTCCCTTCGCATTATTTTTTTCTAACCCTCAAAAACGTTGAATTAGGACTTGAAAGTTCAAAAGTATAGTTTTTAGTTGAAGATAAAGGTTCGAACTTTTTCTTGTATTTTTTGCTATTCAAATCGTAGATTCTAACTATATTATAAAGATCCTGTAACCATGCTTTCTGATATTCTATCTCAAAATCGTAATAAGTAGATTTACCATCTAAATAAACTGTGCTATTGTATTTTAAATAAATACTCTTTGTCGCGGGAGACACTATTTTTTCATAATCTGACTTACTTAATGATAAAGTACCAGGATAATATAGCGCTGACAAATTTTCTGTTGATGTGTCTGTGGTGATTATAAAAGTAAGTTTTGATTGCGTGCTTATGATTTCATCATCTACAACTAAAATAAAACTTAAATTTTGTATCTCCTGTGCTACAAGATTTTTTGAACTCAAGAGCAAAAAACAGATTATGATTATTTTCTTCATTCTTATTAATTTTGCGGAGTTAATATTCTTTGAATAGCTTTTTACGATCACGCAAATTTATTTTGATTTTTTTAGATATAAACCGTGTAACTGATTCGTTTCATACATATAGAAATTACTTGTCTTTCTATTCCAAATAACTATATCATCCATGATAATGTTTTCAGTAGGTAGATACCCCATACTCCAAGTCATACTATCTAAAGTAAAATAGTAGCTTTTATTAAATTCAATCTTTAAGTAATCAGAATTTTTCTTTAGATTCTTTATAACTTTCTTCTTAGGTTTATCTACTAAGATCTTTATAAACAAGCTATCTTTATTAATAGCACTGATTATATAGTAATGTTTTAAAGAATCTATTTTAGTGATATTGAAATCTCCTTTCAAATTAACAGGTTCGTTCTGCTGACCATATCCGATGAAACAGATGAATAATACTATTATGTAGATATAGTTTTTCATAATTTTAATTTTTAACTGCTTTTTTATTGTCGTATAAGATTTTGCTTTCTCCCTTTGCATTAGTTATAACTCTATTCCCTCCTTGGTTATTAATAATTGCATTGGCAGGATTTCTATTTGGTTCCAATGCGTTTGCTCCATTATGTGCGCTTTGATATGCTGCTTGTGAAACAGTCGCATCCTTTGCTCCTGGATTTTCTTTTGCCCCGATATATGCTTCCATTACTGCATGCTTAACAACAGTTCCCGCAGGCTGGCCTGATACAGTATCAATCTTTTCAGCAGTAGTTGGATTGACAGTTTGATTTGCAGTTACACTCCCATCAGCATTCACTTCACTTCCCATAAATGCATCCCCATCAAATGTTTTAGTCCCATTTTGAGTGTCAACGCTATTTCTATCTGTTGCATTAAGTTTAACTGTCACGCTAGTATCGGTTGTTGCGTCTAATAGTTTTTGGTCAGCGGCAGTTGTTGCTTTACCAGTAGCTTCTACTTTACCGTTTTTATCCATAGTTAGACTTAAAGCAGTTGAAGACTGTAATTGTGAGAATGCTTTATTTCTATCCTTCTCATTGCCGCCAACAATTACAACATCGTTTACGCTCATTCCATCAGGGTCAGTAAATCTAACAGGATTGTTGACTGCAAATGTATAAGGAGACCAACGTCTATATTCTTCACTCAATGGATCTGGTGACATCCAACGTCCGGCAGTATCCCCTGTAGGTTGTGCATCTAAGTTTAATGTATCAACAACAATTCTGCCAACAATTTCTTTTTTATCAACATGCCAACGCATTGTACCAATTGTGACAATACTGTCAAGGTCATGAACCTCTAAATATTTTCCTTTGCTTAATGTAGCAACTGGTGCTTTACTTCCATACTTTACGAAAGGGTTTCCTGCTTGAATATTTTTTTCTCTTCTGGCTTTCTCTTCTTTAGAAAGTTTTTCTTTTTTCTGTGCAGATGCTGTTCCGATTGTGAATAAAAGAAATATTAAAAAATAGTAGTTCTTCATAAGAATTATTTTTGTTAAAGACAATTAGCGAAATTTAATAATCTAAAATTAATTCGTAATTAGCCATAGCCCATTAAGATTAGTAGCTCGATACAAAACTAGCGGTAAACTATCTTTATCTCTCCAAATTACTTTTTCAGTACCTTTAGAAGAGGATATTATGTATTCACTGGTTCTTCCTCTATAGTTTTTATCTATTCGAGTCAGTGATATAGGATATTTTTTTCCTAATTCAATTTTTGTTGCTTTTTTTGTTTTCAACATTTTGTTGTCTTCGATTATGATTCCTTGGAGCGAATCTGTCTTAATATATACAATTGGATTACCATCATCTAAAAATTCAATTTTGGTTACTTCAGATAGCGGTTCTTGTTTAACATCTTTCACTTTAGTAAGTGAACAAGATATAACAAGAAAAATATACGATGCAATAATTATTCTTTTCATTTTTTTGGTTCTGTATATAATGGTAGTCGTTTACCACTACTATTGATTATAGTTCTTACTCCGTTAATAACTTTACTGTCATAATTATCAGTATGTCTAGAATCAAGGGCACGAGCTTTAGCGTGAGCTGGTCCATAATTTGCCTGGGCTGCCTTTGGATTGGTAGTAAAATCGGCTGCTTTTCCAGTAGCAACTGCTCTTTTACCTTCCTGAATAGCTTCCAAAGTTTCGTGAACAACTCCAACTCCTTCTGGTCTTCCTACATGGTTGTCAACTTTTGCTCCAAAATCAGGATTTACAGTTTGGTTTGCTGTCATTGTTCCATCTGCATTTTTGACACTACCATCAAATGCGCCCAAACTTGTCATTAAAGCTCCTGTACCGTCTGTTGACACAACACCATCTGTGGAATTTATACTTGCTGTAAAACTTGAATCAGTAGTTGCATTTAGTAGTTCTGTATCTGCTTGAGTTAATGGACCTGAAAAATCTTGCGTAGCTTTTACTTTACCATTTTCATTCATTGTTAAGGTAAGTTCTGAACCCTTGTTTAATTGGTCTAACGTTTCTTGCTTTTTATTACCTGTAATAACAACATCATCAACACTCATGCCATCAGGGTCAGTAAATCTAACAGGGTTGTCCACTCCGTAAGTATATGGTGACCATCGTCTATACTCTTCACTCAACGGGTCTGGTGACATCCAACGGCCGGCAGTATCACCAATTGGTTGAGCATCTATATTTAATGTGTCTATTTCAATTCTACCAACAATTTCTTTTTTATCAACATGCCAACGCATTGTACCAATTGTGACAATACTATCTAGGTCTTGAACCTCTAAATATTTTCCTTTGCTTAATGTTGCTACTGGTGCCTTACTTCCATATTTTACAAAAGGATTACCCGCCTGAATATTTTTTTCTCTGCGTGCTTTTTCTTCATTAGAAAGTTTCTCTTTTTTTTGAGCGGACATAGTTCCAAGCGTAAACAAAAGAAAAATTAAAATATAGTGATGCCTCATAAGTATTATTTTTTGCTAATGGTATTCAAATTTTTATTTTCATATTTACTTCGTTCTTCTTTTAAAGATACTAACCAGTTGAGATACATATCTTCCGGCATATTTCTATACCCGATTTGATGAATGTGCTCATACTCTTTTTGTAAACCTTTAAAAAGCAAATCGTGTTTCGCTTTATCTTCTTCCTTTTCGATTTGTTTGTAATGTGTCTCAGCTCTCAGAATTAATGCAGTAGCAAAGTTTGGATAATTTTTAATTGCAGTTTCAGTACATTTTAAAACAAATGTTCCATCATTGTTTGGAAATTTAGCATTGTAATTATCTGCCAAATCGATTAAAACAAGAGCAATGCTCTCTTTATTGTTTAATGCTTTCATATATACTCCATTAGTAATTGCATCTATATGTACAAAACCAGAAGCCATAATCCATGCATCAATCGGAAAAATTCCGCTTGTGAGTTCCGTATTGTACCAGCCATCTTTTATGCTTCTATGCTTGATATAAATATGATTGGGTGCAAGTGCTAAATTAGCTTCTACACCCAGTTCTTCAGCTAATATTTTGTATAAATAAGGTAAGGAATGACAATTACCTTTTCTGGTCTGTAATAGTTTAGATACGAAGAGATTTTCTCTAGTAGTATGCCCAAAAACATCATTAAAATCATATCCGAAAGGCTCATATTTATAAATAGTATCATTAATATTTAATGGAATCGTATCATGCATTACTTCAAAAACGGAAGCCCATTTATTTACTTTTTCTTTGTCTCTTTCAAGGTAAGCCAAAAATCTGTCCTTGATTAATGACTTACTTAGATTGTTTAATAATTTGATTTGTTTATTTATCCAAAGTGTATCAAGATTGCCTTCTAAATAAGCATTCTCAACTGCGAAAACTGCTTTTTTAAAACTGTACTTACCATCATTTTCAATCATATTATTTAGCAGAGTATAGCTGCTTTCAAATAGTTTCTGCTTTTCCTGAGCAACCAAACAGAATTTTGAGAACAATAGTAGAACAAGTATGAAGTTTTTTATCGTCATTAATTAATTTTTAAGTTTTATTATTGTTCCCTTAAATTGTTTAGCTAATTTCTCGCTTTCCTCTTTCTTTTCAGCTTCTTTTAATGAGCCTAGCCATTTTTCATATGCATCTGCTGGCATTTGCTGAAAACCCGAATCATCAATTATGCTGTATTGAGCATGCATTTGTCGCAGAATTTCTACAGCCTCTGGATAATTTAATATTTTTTCTCGCCCTCTTGAGTTTGAGTATTAATTCCTAGCTTTCTAACAACATATTTTAACCTTGCCTCATTATAATTTGACTTAACCATATTGGCATTAATACTGTTTGGATTCAACTCCAAAGCCTTGTTGGCAACTTTTTCAACAAAATCATCGTAGCCAAATTTATGTAGATAACCTGACGCTAAATCTGTATAAAATTGTGACAGCATTTCCTTCTTTGACAAATTCTGCATATAAAGTTTATTCTGAATGGCTTCAGCTGTTATAAATCCATTATTTAGAATGAAAGATGATACAGTAAACATTCCGTTTGTGAGTTCGAGGTTATACCATTTTCCTTTTTCGTCTTCAAATTTAATGTAAGAATGATTTGGAGAAAGTGCTAAATAAGCTTCTGCATCTATTGCTTCTGCAAGTATCAAATAAAGTAACGGCATTGAATGACATTGCCCGGAGTTTGTTTTTAGGAGCTTTGTTACAAACATTTTTGCCCAATTTTCTCTCCCCCCCAATAATCCTCAAAATCATATTTGATCGGAAAGTGTTTTTCTTTAAATCCTTTAACCTGCATAGGTTGAGTAAAGAATTCAAAAAGCATAAAGTTTTTAGCTGTGTTACTATTTGTATCAAAGTTTTTTTCTTTCATTTTCGCCAAAATAAATTCAGCAGTTTGTTTTATAACTTTATCAAATTCTACTTTATCAAGTTTGTTTTCGAAGTAGGCATTTTCAATATCGAAATTAACATCTTTTACTGAATAATTATCTACATCAATATGAAGCATTTTGTCAAACACTTCTCTGTAATGTTCTGTTCCAGGGATTTTTGAATGGGACGGAAGGTCATATACTGAAGGCTGAAACTCTGCAATGTCAGATTTGACACTGTTCAACGTCTCTTGACGAAGCTTTTCATGCTGATCTACTTCATTCATGATACGCTTATTCTGCTGTTGCTGATAGCTATTACCAGATGTCGAATTTGGCGTAGGCACAACAAAATTATCCATACCCGGGGCAATAAGAGTTGGCAGAGTTGGTTGTATTACGGGCAATTCTGTCTTAGGTACAGATTGACCAATAACTTGTGCTGTATAAAGAAAAACACAAAAGGTTATCTTAATAAGCTTGTAAATTTTGAAAAGATTATTATTTCTCACTTTATTTCTAACTTGGACGTACGTCCTACAGTATTTATTATTAGAACTCTGAATTTTGTCCTGTGAGGGATAAAGACAAAGAATATTTACAAAATTTTGGAGCCAACCTTAAGAAAATTCGCGAAGACAAAGGCTTTACTCAAGCCCGAGCTTGCTATTGACAGTGATTTGGATATCTCCTATATCAGCCGTATTGAAAACGGCAGGATTACATCCGTCCCTAATCTATCTCACACATCTTGCTGACGCGCTTGGCGTCGATATGAAGCAGCTAATTGGCTTTTAGTAGGTAAGACTTTTCCGAAGCGAACATACAAAATATTTTTTCTATTTCCTTACGGAAAAACCCGAAAAAGTAAAAACAAGTATTTGGCTTCGTTTATTTGATCATCTTCATGCACTTCCCATTTTATATCGCGGCAGACCTATCTCATGCTCCTGAGGGTAAGGCGCTCTGTGGGTCATGCTTATATCCTCACGGATATTTCTATGTGCATCATATTGTTTTTCATTACTTTCAGAATGCCTTGGATATGGTATAAAGGGCATTTTAGCCATCTTAGTTACTGTTATCGTAGGAAAATGATAATCGACCTCCACATTTCCTAACAGCAGGTAACATCCTCCTCCTTGAAAGGGATATTCTTTAAGACTGCGGAGTAAAATGAGCCGTATAAACAGTTCTCCCTCTACATCTATCCATGTTCCAAAAAACAGCTTGCGCCCATCTTTATAGCAACGTGCTTTCGAGAGATCAAATAAGCCAGCATTTTTACCGTTTTTTTGTGATGTTGCAATAAGTCTTTTGCCATTACATCGCCTAGAATCATTTTGTTTGTGCAGATGGAAAGGCGTGCACACAACCAGGAAAGCTTAATAATTCAATTTCAGTTGAAAAACATATTAAATCTTTAACATTACAGAAACGGGAGATTGTATTCTTTACTGGTTCCTGAAGAAGCATCAAACTGCTGATTTTCAGGTTTGAAATTAACCATTATCAGCCTTGCAATGACTAATAACTGTTTTTTTTAGGTGCTGCCTCCTTAACAACAGGAGCATGTATTAACCTTAGCAATACGT